>JANYBE010000209.1 GCA_025360945.1 Rhizobacter sp.
GCATCGCCGACGGCATGCCCGGCGTCGAAGGCCTGGGCCTGAACGCACGCGCCGCGCTGATCACGCGAGGCCTGGCCGAAATGACCCGCCTGGGCGTGGCGCTGGGCGCGCGGGCCGAGACCTTCATGGGTCTGTCCGGCCTGGGCGACCTGGTACTCACCGCGACCGGCAACCTGTCGCGCAACCGCATGGTCGGCCGCCTGCTCGCGCAAGGCCTGCCGCTGGCGCGCATCTTGGCCGAACTCGGCCATGTGGCCGAAGGCGTAAGCACCGCACCGATGGTGTTGCGCCGCGCGCAGGCGCTGGGCGTCGAGATGCCGATCACGCAGGCCGTGACGGCGGTGATCGACGGTCGCATCACGCCGGCGCAGGCGCTCGAACAGCTGATGGGCCGCGGCGCCAGATCCGAAAACTGATGGAGTAAATGACGATGCAGCGCCGCGTGTTCTTGCACGCCAGTCTGGCAGGCGCCAGCGTGTGGGCGGAGCCTGCGTTCGCGCAGACGTGGCCGAGCCGCCCGATCAAGCTGGTCGTGCCGTTCCCGCCCGGCAGCTCGCCCGACTTTATCGCGCGCCTGCTGGCCGAGCCGCTCGGCCGCGCGCTCGGCCAGACCGTGATCGTCGACAACCGCCCCGGTGCGGGTGGCAATGTTGGCACTGCGACGGTCGCGCATGTCGAACCCGATGGCTACACGTTCCTGTTCACGATCCAGGGCCCGCTCGTCACGGCGCCGATGCTGACGCGCAACCTGAGCTACGACCCGCTCAAGGACCTTGCCCCGGTGACGCTGGTCGCGACTTCGCCGAATGTGCTCGTCGTCGATCCGAAGCTGGGCGCGAACGTGCTCGCCGACTTCGTGCGCATCGCGAAAGAGAAGAAGGGCCAGCTCAACTACGGCAGTGTCGGCGTGGGCAGCGCATCGCACCTGGCTATGGAGCTGTTCAAGACGCGCGCCGGGCTCGACATCGTGCACGTGCCGTATCAGGGCTTTCCACAGATCATCGGCGCGATCCTGGCGGGTCAGGTTCAGGCCAGCTTCATGGTGCCGGGCATAGCGATCGGGCAGATCCGCGCGGGCAAGCTCAAGGCACTGGGCGTCACGACGCTGGGCCGCTCCGGCTCGCTGCCCGAATACCCCAGCTTCGTCGAGCAAGGCTACCCGGGCTTCGAGGCGATCTCTTGGCAGGCGGTGCTCGCGCCCGCGGGCACACCGCGGGCCATCGTCGACCGCGTGTCGAACGAGCTTATCCGCATCATCAAGACCGACGAGGTGCGCGGCAAGATCCTCGGCCAGTACTTCAGCGCCGCGGGCACCGCGCCCGAGGCGCTCGCCGGGTTGATGAAGACCGAGCGCGAGCGCTGGGCAAAGGTCATCAAGGCTGCGGGCGTGCAGCCCGAGTGAGCGTGCGGTGATCAAGATCAGCACCGACGCGGCGCGGCTCGATGTCGTGCTCATCCATTCGTTCCTGAGCGACGAATCGCACTGGGCACGTGGCATCACGCGCGAGCGCGTCGAGCGCGCACTGGCGAACTCGCTGTGCTTCGGTGCTTACGAAGGCGATCGGCAGATCGGGCTGGCGCGTGTGGTCACCGACTTCGCAACCTTCGCGTGGCTGGCCGACGTGTTCGTCGTCCAAACGCAGCGTGGCCGCGGCGTGGGTGCACTGTTGATGGACGCAGTGGTCGCGCATCCGGAGCTGACAAACTTGCGCCGCGCCGCGCTCGTCACCAGCTCGGCCCCGGGCCTGTACGCGCGCTACGGCTTCGCGCCACTCGCGAAGCCGGCGATCTGGATGGAGCGCCTCAACCCGGACGCCTACGCGCCTCCCGCGTAGCCGCACTGGCGCCAAGCCTCGAAGACCGCGACCGCGACCGCGTTGCTCAGGTTCAGGCTGCGCTGCTCGGCGCGCATCGGCAGACGCACGCACTGGGTTGCACTGAGCGCATCCCGAACGGCCTCGGGCAGGCCTATGGTTTCGGAGCCGAACACGAGCCAGTCGCCGGCGCGCCAGGCAAGTTCGGCGAACGGGCGGCTGCCCCGGGTCGTGAACGCGAACAGCCGGTCCGCAGCGGGCTGCGCGTCGCGCATGAAGGCGTCCCACGATGCATGCCGACGCACCGGCGCGTACTCGTGGTAGTCGAGCCCGGCGCGCTTGAGGTTCTTGTCGTCCATCGAAAAGCCGAGCGGCTCGATCAGGTGCAGTGCGCAGCCTGTGTTGGCGGCGAGACGGATCACGTTGCCCGTGTTCGGCGGGATTTCAGGGTGGACGAGGACGATGTTGAACATGCTCGTGATTGTCAGTGCTCGTCGCACCGCGGCGTGCGCGCGTGAGCGGGGGCGGGTCGCTCAGGCACGCACCGCAGGCGCGCACGCCGTCAGGCACCTCGTGAGCGCTCAGCGTTGGCAGTGCGAGTGATGGACACCGCGAAGCGCTCTTTGTACGCGCCGCACACGCGCAGCGTGCCCCAGCCGCGGCACACGGCACACGGCGCACGGCACACGGCACACGGCACACGGCACACAGGCCAGGCAAACGCCGGGTGGCAGCGAGGACACGGCCGAACAGCGCGGCTCAATATACTGGCCAGCCCATGCCGAATGACTCAAACGCCGACGAGCGCGCCCGCCGGCTCGACCCCGTTGCAGTCAACGCCGCGCTGCGCCGCCTCGTGCGCGCGCCCGAGCCGCCCTGGCTGCACGCCGAAGTGGCGCGCCGCATGGCCGAGAAGCTTCAGGTGATCCGGCACCAGCCCGAGCTCGTGATCGACTGGTGGAGCGGCCTGGGTGCGGGTGCCAAGCTGCTCGCGCAGACCTATCCGAAGGCGCAGCGCGTACTCGTCGAGCCTGGCGCGGCGTGGGTTGCGCGCAGCCGGGAACAGGCGCAGCGACCCTGGTGGTCGCCCGAACGCTGGAGCGGCGCGCCGTTCAGCGTGCTGAGCGAGGACGGCGACATCCCCACCGGTGCCGGGCTGGTCTGGGCCAACATGATGCTGCACGCCGTCGTCGACCCGACCGCACTGATCGCCCGGTGGCAGCAGCTGCTGCGTGCCGATGGCTTCGTGATGTTCTCGTGTCTCGGCCCCGGCACCTTGCGGGAGCTGCGCGCGCTGTACGACCGGGTGGCCTGGCCCGCGCCGACGCCGGGTTTCGTCGACATGCACGACTTCGGCGACATGTTGGTGCGCGCAGGCTTTGCCGACCCGGTGATGGACCAGGAGACACTGACGCTGCGCTGGAGCAACCCGCGCGCGCTGCTGGCCGAGCTGCGCCTGCTGGGCGGCAACGCCGCGCCGGACCGGTTCGCCGGCCTGCGCACGCCACGCTGGCGCGAGCGCCTGGAACGTGAACTCGAATCGCTCGCCGCGCCCGACGGCACGCTCGGCATGAGCTTCGAGGTCGCCTACGGTCATGCGTTCAAGGCCGCACCGCGCCTGCGTGCGGGTGAGGCGACGATGGTGTCGCTGGACGACATGCGCGCCATGGTGCGTTCAAGCCACGGCCGGGCCAAGCCACGCTAGCGCCTGCGCTAAACTGCTAGGGTTGGGCTTGGCTCGCATGAGCACGTTTGGTCAGGCCGCTGAAAACGACAGCACAAGAACACGGCAGTTCCATCACCTCTCCAACGGCATGTCAGCAAGCATTTCTCACCCCTCCATCGCCGAAACGACGTGGGCGCGGTCGTTGCACTTCGGTGCGCTGTCCGGTGCGGGCGGGCGTACCGTGGACTCCGTGCGGTGGCTGCTCAAGCGCAACTGCTCGATCACCCCGCGCCAGACAATGGGCTTGTATACCTCCCTGTGCGTGCTGTCGCTGGGCATCGCGGCGATATTCTGGGCACAGGGCGCGACGCTGGTGATGCCGTTTGCGGGGCTCGAGGTGCTGGGCGTCGGTGCGGCGCTGATGCTCTATTCGCGCCATGCGACCGACCGTGAAGACATCCGCCTCGAAGCTGGGCGCCTAACGGTGGCGCACACCTCGGGCCGCACCACGCACCGCGTCGAGTTCGCGCCGGCCTGGGTGCGCATCGAGCCCGAGCATGGCGACGGTTCGCTCGTTGAGCTCTCGGGTCAGGGCCAGCGCATCGCGGTCGGGCGCTTCGTGCGCCCCGAGCTGCGGCGCCAGCTGGCCGACGAATTGCGTTGGGCGCTGCGGCGCTGGCAAGACAAATCTGAAAACTGAAATGTGGCAACCATGATCATGATGAAGGCACGTTTGCAAGCAGTCGCGGGCAGGATCGCTCAGATCGGCCTGAACTTGGGCGCGCTGCTCGCGACCCACGCGGCACGGGCGGTCAACAGCCTGCCCGGCGGCCCTGCCGTCAACGGGCTCGATCTGCCGCCGGCAGTGACCGGGATCGCCGCCGACCAGAAGTGGCTGCACTACTTCATGCTCTGGATCTGCACCGTCATCTTCCTCGGCGTGTTCGGGGTGATGTTCTATTCGATCTTCAAGCACCGCAAGTCCAAGGGCGCGAAGCCGGCGAACTTTCATGAGAGCACCACGGTCGAGATCATCTGGACCATCGTGCCGTTCATCATCGTGATCGCGATGGCGCTGCCCGCTACCAAGACCGTCGTCGCGATGAAAGACACCAGCGCCGCCGACCTCACGATCAAGGCCACCGGTATCCAGTGGAAGTGGGGGTACGACTACCTGACGGGCGAAGGCGAGGGCATCGGCTTCGTCTCGACGCTCGACGTGGGCCAGCGCGAGCAATCCGACTCCGGCAAGCCCACGCCGGTCGACGACTACCTGTTGAAGGTCGACAACCCGCTGGTTGTACCGGTCGACAAGAAGATCCGCATCATCACGACCGCGAGCGACGTGATTCACGCCTTCATGGTGCCGTCGTTCGGTATCAAGCAAGACGCGATCCCTGGCTTCGTGCGCGACACCTGGTTCCGTGCCGAGAAGGTGGGCGACTACTACGGCCAGTGCGCCGAGCTGTGCGGCAAGGAACACGCCTACATGCCGATCCACGTGAAGGTGCTGTCGCAGGGCGATTACACGAAGTGGGTCGACGCCAAGAAGAAGGAAATGGCCGCGCTGGCCGACGACCCGAGCAAGGTCTGGACGCTGCCCGATCTGCAGGCCCGCGGCGAAAAGGTCTACGCCGCGAACTGCGCAGCCTGCCACTTGCCTACCGGCAAGGGTGGTGGCCCGATCAAGCCGCTGGACGGCTCGCCCGTGGTGCTGGACGCCGACAAGGGCGCGCAGATCCACACGTTGCTCGAGGGTCGCAACAACGGCGCGATGCCGTCGTGGAAGCAGCTCTCGGACACCGAACTCGCCGCCGTCATCACGTTCATGAAGAACAACTGGTCGAACAAGACCGGGCAGCTCGTGCAGCCGTCCGAAGTGGCCGCCGCGCGCAAGTGACGCGCCGCCCGTCTTTGCCGAACCAGACCCAGTCGACCAGAAAACAGGAATTGCCATGAGCGCTGTCATCGACCACCCCGACCACGGCCACGGCCACGACCAAGCCCACGACCATGCGCACGACGACCACGGCGCGCCGCACGGGTGGCGCCGCTGGCTCTACGCGACGAACCACAAGGACATCGGCACGATGTACCTGTTGTTCTCGTTCACGATGCTGATGATCGGAGGCGTGCTCGCGCTGCTGATCCGCGCCGAGCTGTTCCAGCCGGGGCTGCAGTTCGTGAACCCGCAGATGTTCAACCAGTTCACCACGATGCACGGGCTGATCATGGTGTTCGGCGCGATCATGCCGGCCTTCGTCGGCTTCGCGAATTGGATGATCCCGCT
>JANYBE010000234.1 GCA_025360945.1 Rhizobacter sp.
CTTGCCGTGGTGGCTGATCCGTCTGGCCGCACCATTCGTGCCGATGTGGCGCGAGCTGCTGGTGATGCGCTACTTGTGGGAGCGCCCTCATTCGCTCGACGACGCGGCCCTGCGCGCGCTGATCGGCAACGTGCCGCACACGCCGCTGACGCAGGCGCTGCGCGCCACCTTGATCGGGCCGAGTCAGCCTTCGGCCGCGCTCTTCAGCGCCAGCGCACGTTCGTAGACCGCATTGCGCGGCGCGCCACTGAGCTCGGCTGTCAGCGCGACGGCCTGCTTCAGTGGCAGCGCGGCCAGCAGCGTGCGCAGCGTTGCGTCGAAGGCTGCGCGATCCGTTTCGACACCGACTGCCGTCAAGGCATGCACAACCAGCACAAACTCGCCTCGGGCACTATTCTAATCGGCCGCAAACCACGCCGGCAGCTCGCTGGCCGGCATGCTGGCCACGGTCTCGAATTGTTTCGTCAGCTCGCGGCAGACCGTGACCGTGCGCCCCGCGCACGCTTCGGCGAGCGCGGCGGCAAGTGCCTCGATGCGATGCGGAGCCTCGAACAACAGTTGCGCGTGCGGCGTCGAGGCAAGGGCCCCCAGCGCTTGTGCCCGCTCGCCCGCACGCGTCGGCAGGAAACCTGTGAACGTGAACGGCCCCACCAGCGCATCGCCTGCAACGCTCAGAGCCGCGACCGCACTGCTCGCCCCCGGAACCGGCAGCACGCGGAATTTCGCGGCCTGCACGGCAGCGACCAGCGCCGCGCCCGGGTCGCTGATCGCTGGCGTGCCGGCGTCGCTGACATAGGCCACGCGCTCGCCGCGCGCCAGCCGCATAAGCACACCGGAGGCCGCGTCACGCTCGTTGTGCTGGTGCACCGATAACAAGGCCTTTCCGGCGATGCCGAGCTGGCGCAGCAGCGGCGCAGTGTGGCGCGTGTCCTCGCACGCGATCGCGTCGACAAGCGCGAGCACGTGGATCGCCCGCAGCGTGATGTCGGCCAGGTTGCCGATCGGCGTGGCCACTACGTACAGTGCGCCCGCGGGGTAATGCTGCGCCGCGGCCGCGGCCGCGGCGGCTTGCTGCATCAACGAGGCATGGTTTGTGTTCACAAGAGGTTCGACGACAAAGCCACGGGGGACGCAGGCGAAGCGCGTGCGCTGGCGCAACTGCAGGCCAACGGGCAGGCCCTGGTGCAGCGCAATTATCGGGTCGCGCGAGGCCCACACGCTCGCGACGGCGAAGTCGACTGATCATGCGCGAGCGCGACGGCCCGCTGGTGTTCTTCGAGGTAGGCGCGCGTCGGTCTGCGGCGTTCGTTGGTGCAGCCGCCAGCATCGGTGCAGCCAAGCAGCGCGGCCTGGCGCTCGCGGCGCGAGTATTTCCTGAACGCAGTGCGAACGACGCCGCCCTTGCCGCCTCGGAGTCGTCGCCATTCGACGCTGACCGAATCGAATGGTTACGCGCTAGCTACGGATTGCAGTTACGAAATTAGGGTAAGAAGTGCAGTCGCTTCCTTTAAGTCGCACGTCGCCCACGGAACCGATCTGGTGCATTGCTGTCATATGATCCATGTCCATGCTCGAACAACGCATCCAGCAGCAGTTCTTCGACAGCGCCGATCTCAAGTACGCTGCCGCTGAAGTCCTCTCCAAGCCCATCTCCGATGCCGTCAATGCGCTCGTTGGCTGCATCACGGCCGGCGGCAAGGTGCTCGCGTGCGGCAATGGCGGATCGGCCGGCGACGCGCAGCATTTCGCTGCCGAGTTCGTAGGTCGCTTCGAGCGCGAGCGTCCCGGCCTCGCCGCGATGGCGCTGACGACCGATAGCTCGATCCTCACGGCGATCGGCAACGACTACGACTTCAACTCAATCTTCTCAAAGCAAATCCAGGCGCTGGGCGCCCCCGGCGATGTGCTGCTGGCCATCAGCACCAGCGGCAACTCGGGCAACGTGGTCGCGGCCGTCGAAGCGGCGCGCGCGAAAGACATGACCGTGATCGCACTCACTGGTCACAAGGGCGGCAAGCTGCGCGAGTTGCTACAAGAGACCGACGTGATGATCTGCGTTCCACACGACCGAACCGCGCGCATCCAGGAGGTGCATCTTCTCGTGCTGCACTGCCTGTGCGACGCGGTCGACCTGCAATTGCTGGGTGAACAGGAAAACACATGACTTTGAATGCTTCCCTCCGACTCACGCTGCTCGCCGGCGCACTCGCTGCCTCCACCCTGATAGGCGGCTGCGCGTTACTGGTCGGTGGTGCCATCGTCGGCAGTTCGATGATGGCCACCGACCGACGCACCTCGGGCACCCAGGTCGAGGACCAGGCCATCGAGTTCAAGGCCGTCAGGCACGCCGGCGATCTCCTCGGCGAGCGCGGCCACGTCAACGTGACCAGCTACAACCGCCTCGTACTCGTCACCGGCGAGGTGCCGACCGAGGCCGATAGGGCAGCCGTCGAGCAGGCCGTTGCGCGCATCGAAAATGTGCGCTCGGTCGTCAACGAACTCACCGTCACACTGCCGAGCTCGATCGGCAACCGCTCGAACGACACGCTGATCACCAGCAAGGTCAAGGCGAGCATGGTCGATGCGAAAGACGTGCAGGCCAACGCCTACAAGGTCGTCACCGAACGCGCCGTCGTCTACCTGATGGGTCGCGTCACCGAGCGTGAAGCCAACCGCGGCGCCGACATCGCGCGCGGCGTGAGCGGCGTGCGTAAGGTCGTTAAGGTGTTCGACGTTGTCACCGAAGCCGAGCTCGCGGGCACAGCGCCTGCACCTGCACCCGTGCCTGCAACTGTGCCAGTCGCGGAGCCGGCATCTGCCGTGAAGCCTTGACGCTCACGACTTGCTTCTGACTATTTCAACCTGAGCAACAGGCTGGACGTGTCGAGGCGGTTCCCGCCCTGCGCCTGGATGTCGGCATAGAACTGGTCGACCAGCGCCGTCACTGGCAGCCGCGCACCATTGCGCTTGGCTTCGTCGAGCACAAGGCCGAGGTCCTTGCGCATCCAGTCGACCGCGAAGCCGAAGTCGAATTGGCCGGCCAGCATCGTCGGCCCGCGGTTGTCCATCTGCCAGCTCTGCGCGGCGCCCTTGCCGATCACATCGAGCACGGTGCGCATGTCCAGTCCCGCCTTCTGGCCGAACGCGATCGCCTCGGCCAAGCCCTGTACCAGCCCGGCGATCGCGGTCTGGTTGACCATCTTCGCGAGCTGCCCGGCACCGCTCGCGCCGAGCAGCGTGACGGCCTTGCCGAAGGCCATCGCGACCGGGCGCATCGTGTCGAACGAGGCCGAGTCGCCACCGCACATCACCGTCAGCGTGCCGTTGATCGCGCCGAGGTTGCCACCCGACACCGGCGCGTCGACGAAGTGCAGGCCGCGCGGCTGCGACAGCGCGCTCAGCTCGCGCGCGACCTCGGCCGAAGCGGTCGTATGGTCCACTAGAATTGCACCGCGCTTCATGCCGCTGAACGCACCCTGCTCGCCGAGCACGACCGCGCGCAGGTCGTCGTCGTCGCCCACGCAGACGAACACGATATCGGCCCCAGCGCTGGCCGTCGCGGGTGTCGGCGCGCTCGCAAGGCCATGTTCAGCCACCCACTGCGCGGCCTTCGCCGCGCTGCGGTTGTAGACCGTCACGCGGTGGCCAGCACGCGCCAGATGGCCCGCCATCGGGTAGCCCATCACGCCCACGCCGATGAAGGCAACGGTGCGCGGCGGGGTAGGATCGTAGGTCTTGGTGGTCATAGCGTCGGGATTAAAAACGGCCTCAGATGAGGCCGTCGAGATCAGGCTGTGCAGCAAGCCTACACGATCGTCAGATGCTCCGTGCCCGCCGCCAGATCGCTGCTTCGCGCGCGCTTGCTGTGCAGCTTGATCTGGAGTCGCAGGTCGTTGACCGAGTCGGCGTTGCGCAGCGCGTCCTCGAACGTGATCGCCTGACCCTCGTAGAGATCGAACAGCGCCTGGTCGAAGGTCTGCATGCCGAGTTCGCGCGAGCGTTTCATGATCTCCTTGATCTCGGCGACCTCGCCCTTGAAGATCAGGTCGGAGATCAGCGGCGTGTTCAGCATGATCTCGACCGCGGCGACGCGACCGCGCCCTTCCTGGCGCGGCATCAGGCGTTGCGAGACCAGCCCCTTCAGGTTCAGCGACAAGTCCATCAGCAGTTGCTGACGCCGCTCTTCGGGGAAGAAGTTGATGATCCGGTCCAGCGCCTGGTTCGCGCTGTTGGCGTGTAGTGTAGCCAGACACAGGTGGCCGGTTTCGGCGAAGGCCACCGCGTGCTCCATCGTCTCGCGGTCGCGGATCTCACCCATCAGGATCACGTCGGGCGCCTGGCGCAGCGTGTTCTTCAGCGCCTGCTCCCAGCCGTCGGTGTCGACGCCGACCTCGCGCTGCGTGATGATGCAGTTCTTGTGTGGGTGCACGAACTCGACCGGGTCCTCGATCGTGATGATGTGGCCGTACGAGTTCTCGTTGCGGAAGTCGACCATCGCCGCCAGCGACGTGCTCTTGCCCGAGCCAGTGGCGCCGACGAAGATAACCAGCCCGCGCTTGGTCACCGCCACGTCCTTCAGCACCCGCGGCAAGTTCAAGCTGTCGATCGTCGGCAGCGTCTGCGGAATCGTCCGCATCACCATGCCGATGTGGCCCTGCTGCACGAAGGCATTGACGCGAAAGCGCCCGATGCCCTGCGGCGAGACCGCGAAGTTGCACTCCTTGGTGCGCTCGAACTCGGCGGCCTGCTTGTCGTTCATCACCGCGCGCGCCAGCGCCAGCGTGTGCTGGCCGGTGAGCGGCTGAGGCGAGACCTTGGTGACCTTGCCGTCGACCTTGATCGCGGGCGGAAAGTCGGCCGTGAGGAAGAGGTCGGAGCCATTGCGCGACACCATCAGTCGCAGCAGATCGTTGACGAATTTCGATGCCTGGTCGCGTTCCATGTCGAGTCCTTCTGCTTAGCCCGGGAAGTTCTCGGGGAACTTCGCCTTCGCTCGCGCTTCGGCCGGGGACACTACGTTGCGGCGCACCAGGTCGGCCAGATTTTGGTCCAGCGTCTGCATGCCCATCGCATTACCGGTCTGGATCGAAGAATACATCTGCGCGATCTTGGCCTCGCGGATCAGGTTGCGGATCGCCGCCGTGCCCAGCATGATCTCGTGCGCCGCGACGCGGCCCGAGCCGTCCTTGACCTTGCACAGCGTCTGTGAGATCACCCCGATCAGCGACTCGGACAGCATCGCACGCACCATTTCCTTCTCGGCCGCGGGAAACACGTCGACCACGCGGTCGATCGTCTTTGCGGCGCTCGACGTGTGCAGCGTGCCGAACACGAGGTGGCCGGTTTCGGCCGCCGTGAGCGCGAGACGAATGGTTTCAAGGTCGCGCATTTCGCCGACCAAGATCGCGTCCGGGTCTTCACGCAGCGCCGAGCGCAGCGCGTTCGAGAAGCTTAACGTGTGCGGGCCGACCTCGCGCTGGTTGATCAGGCACTTCTTCGATTCGTGCACGAACTCAATGGGGTCTTCGACCGTTAGCACGTGGCCGAACTCGTTTTCGTTCAGGTGATTGACCATCGCCGCGAGCGTGGTCGACTTGCCCGAGCCGGTCGGCCCGGTCACCAGCACCAGGCCGCGGGGCTTGAGCGCGAGCTCGGCGAAGATCTTCGGCGCGTTGAGTTGTTCGAGCGTCAGGATCTTCGACGGAATGGTTCGGAACACGGCGCCGGCGCCGCGGGTCTGGTTGAACGCGTTGACGCGAAAGCGCGCCAGCCCCTGGATCTCGAACGAGAAGTCGCACTCCAGCACTTCTTCATAGGCCTTGCGCTGCGAATCGTTCATGATGTCGTACACCATGCCGTGAACCTGCTTGTGGTCCAGCGGATCGACGTTGATGCGGCGCACATCGCCATGCACCCGGATCATCGGCGGCAGACCGGCCGAGAGGTGCAAGTCTGACGCCTTGTTCTTGACCGAAAACGCCAGCAGTTGGGTGATGTCCATGGGTCTTGGGGTTGGTTGGCGACGTACACGAAGCACTCGCGGCGCACACCGCGGCGACGCGGGATACTCGACGCATTATGGCGATGATCGCAGACAAGCTACAACAAGTGCACGAGCGTGTGGCCCGGGCCTGTGCGCAGGCCGGGCGCGCCGTGCAAAGCGTCACGTTGCTCTCGGTGAGCAAGACCTTTGGCCCCGAAGCGGTGCGCGAGGCGTTCGCGGCGGGTGAACACCGCTTCGGCGAAAACTACGTGCAAGAGGGCGCGGACAAGATTGCGCAGCTTTCCGATCTGCGCGAGCGGATCGAATGGCACCTGATCGGGCCGCTGCAATCGAATAAGACGCGCGTCGTGGCCGAACAGTTCGATTGGGTGCATTCGGTCGATCGCCTGAAGATCGCGCAGCGCTTGAGCGAGCAGCGACCGGCGCATCTGCCGCCGTTGCAGCTGTGCCTGCAGGTCAAGGTGAGCGGTGAGGCCAGCAAGAGCGGGCTGCATCCCGCCGAGGTCGCCGACGTCGCACGCGCGGTCGCCGCGCTGCCGCGCATCACTTTGCGCGGGCTGATGGCGATCCCCGAACCGACGGCGAGTTTCGAGAGCCAGCGCGTGCCGCACCGTGCGCTGCGCGAGCTGATGCAGTCGCTTCAGGCCGCCGGCCTCGCGCTCGACACGCTGTCGATCGGCATGAGCGCCGACCTGGAGGCCGCGATCATGGAAGGCGCGACGATGGTGCGCATCGGCAATGCGATATTCGGCGAGCGAGCGCCGGTCAGGGCGTCGCCAGCGTCTTGAAGAAGACCGTCGTCGCGCACAGGCCGCCGTTTGGCCACAGGGCGTAGCCGGGGATCACACCGCAGCGCTGCCAGCCGAGCCGTTCGTACAGGCGCTCGGCATCGCCACCGGTAACCGTGTCGAGCACCAGCAGCGACTTGGCCTCGAACACAGCCTCACGCTCGATCGCGCGCATCAGCGCGGCCGCCAGCCCCTGGCGGCGCACGCGCCGATGCACCAGCATCTTGGCCACATCGGCGCGGTGCGGTTGGTTCTCGGGCTGTGCGAGCACGAGCTGCACCGTGCCGACGATCTCATCGCTCGCGTCTTGGGCCACCAGCAGCGCGCGCTCGCCGCGTGCCACGGCGGCGGCAACATCGCGCCAAAAAGCTTCGGCCCGCTCGATCGAGAGCGGCTCCATGAAGCTGACCGACGCTCCGCCGTGGACGCAATCGCACAGCACGTGCGCCAATCCGCGGATGTGCGCTTCGGCCAGCAAGGTCAGCCGTTGTATCGAGGGCAGTGCCATCGTCGAAGTCACGTTCTGCCGGCCAGACGCGCCGGCTCGTTGGCAATCACCACCGCATAGCGGGCCGGCTTGCGGGTCGGGTTGCGGAATTCCACCGGACCATCGAGGCGCATTGCCAGGCAGTCTCCAGCCTCGAGGCGGTGCGTCTGGCCGCCGTGGGCCAGCTCCATCACGCCGGCCAGCAGCCACACCTGCTGATGGATCACCGCGTGAGGGCCTGCGCCTTCGAGCACCAAACGCTTGCTGGCAGGGAACTCGACCTCGACGATGCGCATTGGCGAAGGGTGATCGGGCGGCGAAACATTGCGCCGCAAATAGCCCGACGCCGGGTCGCGCCACTGCGGCTGCTCGCCGCGCCGCATCAGCGGCCCGGGCGCGGCGCGCTCGGTCTCGAACAGCGCGGCCAGCGCGACACCGAGCCCGGCGGCGACTTTCTCGAGCACCACCGCGGTGGCGCTGGTCTCGCCGCGCTCGATCAGCGAGATCGTGGAGCGGCTCACGTCGCTGCGCGCCGCCAGCGTGTCCAGCGACAAGCCGCTGCCCGCGCGAAGCGCGGCCACACGGCGCGCGATGCGCTGGTTGATGTCTTCGAGTTCGGCGGCGGCGTTCTCCTTCATGTTGGAATTATTATCCAATATATTGGACAGCCGAATCAACCCTCGTCAGAGCGGCAGCATCGTCGTGTTCTTCACCTCTTCCATCACCGCGTAGGTACGCGTCTCGCGCACGCCCGGCAGCGCCCAGATCACCGAGCCGACGAATTCGCGGTAGGCCTGCATGTCGGCCACGCGCGTCTTGACGAGGTAGTCGAAGCCGCCCGCCACGAGGTGGCATTCGAGGATCTCGGGGCGCACCTGCACCGCGGCCTTGAAGATGTTCATCGCGTCATGGGTAGTGCGGTCGAGCACGACCTCGATGAATACCAGCAGCCCCGCGCCGAGCTTGTCCGGGTTGAGCCGGGCCTCGTAGCCAAGGATGAAGCCGTCGCGCGTCAGCCGCTTCACGCGTTCGAGCACGGCGGTCGGGGACAGGTGCACTACCTCGGCCAGCTTCAGGTTCGAGATGCGTCCGTCGGCCTGTAGCACGCGCAGGATCCGAGCGTCGATCTTGTCGAGGGCGGGGTTCTCGATAGCCATGGATTATTCGCGGTTGAGCGGCCTTGATTTGGAGAGTAATTCTGTAGATCAATCACTAACCTAGCAACTAATTCGCCTATCGAGGTCACCACCATGCCCAGCACGCCGCCCCCCGTCGCCCGCCTGCCGTACCCGTACCGCGACGAGCTGGCGGTACTCGCCGGGCTGCTGCAAGGCCTCGCCGGCGCCACTGACTGGCACGCCGCGGTGCGCAGCGCGCGCCCATGGGTGCAGGCGGTGCGCGACAAGCCGGCACCGTTCTGGGCCATGGAATCGCTGCTGCGCGAATACCCGGTCTCCAGCGCCGAAGGCCTGGCGCTGATGCGTCTGGCCGAAGCGCTGCTGCGCGTGCCGGACGCAGAGACCGCGATCGCGCTGACCGCGGACCAGCTCGGCAAGGCCGAATTCGACGCGGCCTCAGGCGGCCCGCACAAGATGCTCGCAAGCATCTCGGCGAGCGCGATTTCGCTGTCAAAGAAGTTCCTGCCCGAGCACGACGGCGACGGAGGCCTTTTCAAACGCCTGGGCGCGCACACGGTCGTCGCGGCCACGGTGCGCGCGATCCAGTTGCTCGGACGGCAATTCGTGCTCGGTCGTTCGATCGGGGAGGCGATGGGCGAGGCAGCCTCGGCGCGCAAGGCGCAAAGCGGCCTGCGCTTCAGCTACGACATGCTCGGCGAAGGCGCGCGCACCGAGGCCGACGCGCAGCGCTACCTCGCGTCGTACCTGAACGCGATCAACGCGATTGCGAGCGCGAAGAATGCGGCCGGTCCGGAGGGTGCCGACGGCATCTCGATCAAGCTCAGCGCCTTGTTCTCGCGCTACGAAGATGCGCAGCGCGATCGCGTCTTCGGCGAGTTGTTGCCGCGCGTATGGCAGCTGATCGAGCTGGCCGCGTGCGCCGACATCAACCTCACGATCGATGCGGAAGAAAGCGACCGCCTCGAACTCTCTCTCGATGTGTTCGACACGCTGGCTCAGCGCATCGCCGCGACATTTCCGCAATGGCGCGGCTTCGGTCTCGCTGTGCAGGCCTACCAGACGCGTGCGCTTCAGGTTGTCGAAGAGGTCGCCCGGATCGCGCGCCTGCGCAAGCTGCGCTTCATGGTGCGGCTCGTCAAGGGCGCGTACTGGGACGGCGAGATCAAGCGGGCGCAGGAGCTCGGTCTGTCGGGCTATCCGGTCTTCACCCACAAGCACCACACCGACATCTCTTACCTCGCCTGCGCGCGTGCGCTGATCGAGAACGCCGACGCGATCTATCCGCAGTTCGCGACCCACAACGCCGGCACCATCTCGGCGATCATCGGCATGGCGCAAGCGAAGGGCGCGAAGTACGAAATGCAGCGCCTGCACGGCATGGGCGAGGGCGTGTACCGAGAGGTGATGCGCGACACCTCGATTCCGGTGCGCGTCTACGCGCCGGTCGGCGAGCATCGCGACTTGCTCGCCTACCTGGTGCGCCGCCTGCTCGAGAACGGCGCGAATTCGTCATTCGTGCACCAGCTGTCGGACGCGGCGGTCGACGTTGACGCGCTGCTCGCGTCGCCGCTCGTGCCCGCGGCTATCGTCGGGATCGCGCCACCCTTCGCGCTGTATGCCGCGACGGGCCGCGTCAACTCGACGGGCGTCGATCTGGCGTGCCTCGAAGAACGCGCCCCGCTCGACCAGGCGCTCGCCGCAACCCGCGTGCCCGCGATCCCCGAAGCGAGTTGCGACGATGTCGTCACCGCGATGACGCGCCTGCAGCACGGCTTCGTGGCGTGGAATGCGACACCACTTGCCGAACGCACCGCCACACTGCGTCGCGCCGCCGACGCTCTCGACGCGCGACTGCCCGAGTTCTGCGGCCTGCTCGTCAAGGAGGCGCACAAGACGCTCGGCGACTGCGTCGCCGAGGTACGCGAGGCGGTCGACTTCTGCCGCTACTACGCCGACCAGGCCGAGGCGCGTCTGGGCACTCAGATGCTGCCCGGCCCGACCGGCGAATCTAACGAGCTGCACCTGCACGGACGCGGTGTATTCGTCTGCATCAGCCCGTGGAACTTCCCACTTGCGATCTTCGCCGGCCAGATCGCGGCCGCACTCGTTGCCGGCAACAGCGTTGCGGCAAAGCCGGCCGAGCAGACACCAGCGGTCGCCCGACGCTTCGTCGAACTGCTCGTTCAGGCCGGCGTGCCCGCCGATGCGCTTGCGCTGCTACACGGTTCGGGTGAGACCACTGGCGCCGCCCTCGTCGCCGACCCACGCACCGCGGGCGTCTGCTTCACCGGTTCGACCGCGGTGGCGCGCATCATCAACCGCGCGCTCGCGCTGAAGGACGGCCCCATCGTGCCGCTGATCGCCGAGACCGGCGGCATCAACGCGATGATCGTCGACAGCACCGCGCTGCCCGAACAGGTGGTCGATGCGGTCGTGCAAAGCGCCTTCCGCTCCGCCGGCCAACGCTGCTCGGCGCTGCGCTTGCTGTGTGTGCACGAAGGCATCGCCGACGGCGTCATCGAGATGATTCGCGGCGCGCTCGCCGAGCTGAACGTCGGTGACCCGGCGCTGCTGGCCACCGATGTGGGGCCAGTGATCGAT
>JANYBE010000235.1 GCA_025360945.1 Rhizobacter sp.
GAACGACATCCTGAAGGAGTTCATGGTTCGCAATACCTACATCTTTCCGCCCGAGCCGAGCATGCGGGCCATCGGCGACATCATCGAGTACACGGCCAAGAACATGCCGAAGTTCAACTCGATCAGCATCAGCGGATACCACATGCAGGAGGCCGGCGCGAATCAGGCGCTGGAACTCGCGTTCACGCTCGCCGACGGCCGCGAATACGTGAAGGCCGCGCTCGCCAAGGGCCTGGACGTGGACGAGTTCGCCGGGCGCCTCAGTTTTTTCTGGGCCATCGGCATGAACTTCTACCTGGAAGTGGCGAAGATGCGCGCGGCACGGCTACTGTGGTGGAAGATCATGAAGGGCTTCGATGCGAAGAACCCGAAGAGCCTGATGCTGCGCACGCACTGCCAGACCTCGGGCTGGTCACTGACTGAGCAGGACCCGTACAACAACGTCGTGCGCACCACGATCGAGGCGATGGCCGCGGTGTTCGGCGGCACGCAAAGCCTGCACACCAACGCGCTCGACGAGGCGATCGCGCTGCCGACCGAGTTTAGCGCCCGCATCGCCCGCAACACGCAGCTGATCATCCAGGAAGAGACGCACATCAGCAACGTCGTCGACCCGTGGGCCGGCAGCTACATGATGGAGAAACTGACGCAAGACATGGCAGACGCGGCCTGGAAGATCATCGAGGAAGTCGACGCAATGGGCGGCATGGTCAAAGCGGTCGACAGCGGCTGGGCCAAGCTGAAGATCGAGGCCAGCGCGGCCGAGAAGCAGGCCCGCATCGATTCGGGCAAGGACGTGATCGTCGGCGTCAACAAGTACAGGCTGGCCACCGAGGACGCGATCGAGACGCGCGACATCGACAACGCGATGGTGCGCGAGAACCAGGTCGCGCGGCTGAGACAGGTCCGTGCGCAGCGCGACTCGGCGAAGACGCAGGCGGCGCTGGCCGCGCTGACGGCATGCGCCGAAAGCGGGAATGGCAACCTGCTCGACCTGTCGATCAAGGCGGTGCGCTTGCGCGCCACCGTCGGCGAAGTCTGCGAAGCGCTCGAGAAAGTCTGGGGGCGCCACCGCGCCGACACGCAAAAGGTGACCGGTGTGTATGCAGCAGCCTATGACAGCGCCGAAGGATGGGACAAGCTCAAGCGCGAGATCGCGGAGTTCGCCGAAGCTCAGGGCCGGCGCCCGCGCGTGATGATCGCCAAGCTCGGTCAGGACGGCCACGACCGCGGCGCGAAGGTCGTTGCGACTGCGTTTGCCGATCTCGGCTTCGATGTCGACATAGGCCCGCTGTTCCAGACGGCCGAGGAGTGCGCGCGCCAGGCGATCGAGAACGACGTGCATGCGGTCGGCGTCAGCACGCTGGCCGCCGGCCACAAAACGCTGGTGCCGGCGATCATCGAGTCGCTGAAGAAGCAGGGCGCGGACGACATCATTGTCTTCGTCGGCGGCGTTATCCCGCGCCAGGATTACGACATGCTCTACGAGGCGGGCGTGAAGGGCATCTACGGACCGGGCACGCCGATCCCTGCGAGCGCGAAGGATGTGCTCGAACAGATTCGCCTGAACGTCGCCAAGGTCTGAGTCTGCAGTGGTGTTGAATCCAGCAGATAAAGCCTTGATGAGCGGCGTGCGCGGCGGCGATCGTCGCGCTCTGGCCAAGTCCATCACCTTGCTCGAATCGACGCGTGCCGATCACCGCGAGCGCGCCGACGAGCTGCTGAACGCGCTGCTGCCGCACACCGGACAAGGCATGCGGCTGGGCATTTCGGGCGTGCCGGGGGTTGGTAAGTCCACCTTCATCGAGACCTTGGGCCTCGCGCTGATCGCGAAAGGGCATCGCATTGCAGTGCTCGCGATCGATCCGTCGTCGAGCTTGTCCGGCGGATCGATCCTCGGTGACAAGACACGGATGGAGCAGCTCTCGATCAACAAGGCTGCGTACATCCGCCCAAGTCCCGCATCGGGCACGCTGGGCGGCGTGGCCGAGAAGACACGCGAGGCGATGCTGGTGTGCGAGGCGGCAGGCTTCGACGTCGTGATCGTCGAAACCGTCGGCGTCGGCCAGAGCGAGACGGCGGTGGCGAGCATGACCGACCTGTTCGTGCTGCTGCAACTGCCCAATGCCGGCGACGATCTGCAGGCGATCAAGAAGGGCGTGATGGAGCTGGCCGATCTGGTCGTCATCAACAAGGCCGACATCGACCCCGCCGCCGCCACGCGTGCGCAAGCACAGATCGCGGGCTCACTGCGGCTGTTCGCCGGGCACGACAGCGCGCCGCGTGTCCTGACCATGAGCGCGGTGAAGAACGACGGCTTCGACACGTTCTGGTCTGCCGTCGAGTCATTCCACGCAAAGCGACGCGCGGGGGGCGAGTTCGCGGCGCGCCGCAAGGAACAGGCGCTGGCGTGGATGTGGGACATCGTCCAAGCACGCCTGCAAGCCGACTTCCGCCACCACGCGGCGGTGCGCCAAGCGCTGCCGCAGACCATTCAGGACGTGACCGCGGCGCGCATCGCGCCTTCGGTCGCTGCACGCAAATTGCTGAATATTTTCGAGAGGTAATTCGACCATGCACGACATCATCCAGCAGCTTGAAGCCAAGCGCGCGAAGGCTCGACTCGGCGGTGGCGAGAGTCGCATTGCTGCGCAGCACGGAAAGGGCAAGCTCACGGCGC
>JANYBE010000257.1 GCA_025360945.1 Rhizobacter sp.
CCCACGGTTTGGTTCACTCTCCTTCACGGTCTTTGGCTCGTCGGGTGGCGCAAATCGTCTCTGTGGGTCAGAACTCGATGAAGTCAACGGGCCGCATTCGCCGCAGCCGCTTGCCTGTTCCCCATCGCCAGCTGCACCACCACTGCCACCACGATGTTCATCGCCAGCGCAATCAATCCCGTGTACAGCGAGACGCTGTCGCCGCCGATCGTCAGGGTATGGACCGGCTTGATCCCGTCCGCGAACGCAATCCAGCTGCCGCCGACCAGGCCGACGATCCAGCCCGCGAGCAGCGCCGGCGCCCGGAACCAGTTGAAGAACAGGCCGAAGACCACCGATGGGAATGTCTGCAGGATCCACACGCCGCCGAGCAGCTGCAGGTCCAGCGCGAACTTGGTCGGCAGGAACAGGATGAATGCGAGCGCGCCAACCTTCACGACGAGCGAGGCGACCTTAGCGACCTTGGCCTCACCCGCCGGCGACACCTCCGGCTGCACATAGGCCTTCCAGAAATTGCGCGTGAACAGATTCGCCGCGCCGATTGACATGACCGCCGCCGGCACCAGAGCTCCGATGGCGATCGCCGCGAACGCGAAGCCGGAAAACCACGACGGGAACAGCGCGTTGAACAGCGCCGGCACGACGTCATTGTTGGTCTTGATCGGCAGGTGCGCCGCATAGGCCATGTAGCCGAGCAGCGCGATCAGCCCGAGCAGCACGGTGTAGGCCGGCAGGAAGACCGCGTTCTTTCGGATCGTGTTCGCACTCTTGGCCGCGAAGATGCCGGTCAGTGTGTGCGGGTACATGAAGGCCGCCAGGGCCGAGCCGAGTGCGAGCGATGCATACGGCAGAAACTGAGCCGGCTTCAGCACGAGGCCGGTCGCGCCGCCCTTGGCCGCGAACGCTTCGCCGGCGACCTGAAAGACCTGACCATAGCCGCCGAGCTTGGTCGGCACTAGCACGACCGCAACCAGCACGACGATGTAGATCATCAAGTCCTTGACGAAGGCGATCAACGCCGGCGCACGCAGGCCGGCCTTGTAGGTGTACAGCGCCAGGATCACGAACGCCGCTGCCAGCGGTAGCTCACCGGTCAGGCCGAGTGCCTTGATGACGACCTCCATGCCGACCAGCTGCAGCGCGATGTAGGGCATCGTCGCGAGCACACCCGTCAGCGCGATCGCGAGCTCCAGCGGGTGCGACTGATAGCGGCCGTAGACGACGTCTGCCGCAGTCACGTGTCCGGACTTGGCCGCAACATGCCAGAGGCGCGGCATGATCACGAAGACGATCGGGTAGACCAGGATCGTGTACGGCAGCGCGAAGAAGCCGTAAGCGCCGACCGCGTATACAAGTGCCGGCACCGCAATCACGGTATAGGCGGTGTAGAAGTCGCCGCCCACGAGGAACCAGGTGATCCAGGTGCCGAAATTGCGGCCCCCAAGGCCCCACTCGTCGAGATGCGCGTCGTGCGCAGTCTTGCCGGCCTGCCAGTTCGAGGCCCAGAAGCCCATCACGGTGACGAGCACGAAGAAGAAGATGAAGACGGACAGCGCCGTCCAGTTGATCTGGTTGCCGTCCATCTCAGTCGTCCTTCGGGTCGTACTGGCTGCGGTAGACCAGCCAGATCAGGAAAGCCGTGATCGGCACCCAGAGCAGCTGGTACCAGTAAAAGAACGGGAAGCCGGCGAT
This sequence comes from Rhizobacter sp., assembly GCA_025360945.1. Taxonomy (GTDB): domain Bacteria; phylum Pseudomonadota; class Gammaproteobacteria; order Burkholderiales; family Burkholderiaceae_C; genus LMDS01. The sequence goes on from JANYBE010000257.1 coordinate 1,693, forward strand.
CGCCGAGAGTTCACCGTTGTAGAAGGGGACCCAGAGCAGGCCGATGAACGGCAGGACCAGAAGATACTTCATGAATCACCCTCCTTGTTCTCAGGTCGATTGCTGCCTGCGCGCCACCCAGAGACTCGCACCCTTGTTGCCGTATCTTTCGGAGTGAGGACGCCCGGCCGGCACCCGGAAGGTTCCTCCGCGGGTCAGATGGCGAGAGCTGTTGCCCTCCCTCCATCAGCCACATCTCTCCTTCGACCACCACCGCTTCTGCATCGAAAGGATGCGTGTGGGTCTGAGTCACGGCGTCCGGCGCCCATTCGCGAACGAGGGCCTCGCTGAAGCCGCAGGCCAATGCCTCCGCCTGAAAAGCTTCAAATGTGGGCGGCAGCTCCGTCCCGCTGTCCAGATCTCCGCTTCCGATGAATCGGTTCATGAAGCGCTCCTGTGCTGACCGCGTTGGGAGATGGCCACGATGATAGCGCCGCCTACGAGAAGACTCGCGGCGATCACGCAAAGACCGTTGTTGGTGCTGCCCGTCAGGTCCTTGATTGAGCCGACGATGAACGGGCTCACGAACCCCGCGAGGTTGCGAACGGAGTTGATCAGCGCGATGCCGGCAGCGGCTGCGGCGCCTCCCAGGAAGGCAGGCGGCAGCACCCAGAATTGGGCCAGGCCGGTCAGGATGCCCATCGTGGCCACCGTCAGCGTCACGATGGCCCAAAGCGGCGTCTGCGGAACGAAAGTACTGACGACGAGTGCGGCAGCGCCGACGAGGGCCGGGATCGCGATGTGCCAGCGTCGCTCACCGGTGCGATCGGAGTGTCGGCTGGTCAGGATCATGCAGACAACGGCGGCCGAGTACGGAATGGCGACGAGCCAGCGCAACGCCTGCAGAAGCGACGCATCCCGCTGTGCTCCTCGCCGCTTGTCGAGAGCGGTGGTTGAAATGGCAAGGTCATATCCACGATGGGCGTGAATGGACGTCAACGCGGACTCGATCTCGTCCAGCGAGTTGACGTCAAGGCCGATATTGAACTGCTCGTGGGTTGCCATGCTTATGAGTATGACATGCGCGACGTAGTGGCAAATCCACGCGCTATCGGCGATGTTCCGAAGTCTGTGGGTTCAGCGCGCATAGCCTTCCCTTATGGCGATCAGCCAAGTGCGCACCCAAGCACCATCATTGAAGCGATCGGCGAACAAGATCTTCAGGTCTTGCACATAGCCCCAGCGGTCGTCGCATCGCTCCAGATACTTCTCGGCGGCCTCACGATCTACGATAAGCTGATCCCGATTGGATACCCAGCGCAAGAATTGGAGCCACGACAGCTTTTGCCAGGACGTGCCTGTCCCGGACCGGATGATGCCGAGGATCCGCTTGCTCGCAGGGTTGCCTGCGAATGCGAGATCCTTGAACCATTTTTCTCTATCAAGCCGCTTGACGTCTTGCTCCCGCAGCAATGCGACCAGGCCTTGTTCGCTCCAGTACGGAACTTGCCGGCCACCACTTTCCTCCTCATCCCAGCTGGCGGGAGAAAAGCGGCGGATGTTCATCCACTTTCCTGATGAGATATCGGTCGCACCCGCTGCCTTCCACGTCCATCCCCACCAGGCGAGCGGTCCCGAACCGGTCTTCACGTTTGGTGGCCGCCGCGAATTCCTTTTCGGGACAGCCAGCTGCCAAAGTACGGCGCATACTGATCGTTCGGGGAATGGGCCAACCACCAATGCGGCAAGCCCGGGCTGAACGCGTCAGCGGTCGAATCAAAGGGGTGCCTAGCGACAGCAGCAGTCCGATATTGGCGAACGATTCGGCGCAAATGTCGGCGGTACCGCTCGTCTCGTGCTTAGCAATCCGTCGCTCGCCAACCGAGGCTTTGTGCACATCCGTGAATCTCCAACGCCTTGACCTGTTTTCCCTGTCGCTGTTCTGCCTCGTTGCGCGCAGTGGCAGCATCAGCCAGGGCGCGGCCTTGGCGCCGCTGGCCATGGGTGCGGCCAGCAAGCGGATCGCCGATCTCGAAGCGGCCGTGGGTGCTGTGCTGCTGGAGCGCCATTCCCGGGGGGTCACGTTGACGGTCGCGGGTCAGGCGCTGCAGCGGCATGCACAACGCATCCTGAGCGATGTCGATCAGTTGGCGGCCGAGCTGTCCGACCATGCGTCGGGGCTGGTCGGTGTCGTGCGCCTGTGGGCAAACACCTCTGCGGTGACACAGTTCTTGCCGCTAGAGATATCTACCTTCGTCCGTGCAAACCCGGGCATTCGGATCGAACTGGAGGAGGAAGACAGCGGCGAAGTCGTGCTCGCCGTTTTGGATGGGCGGGCCGACTTCGGAATCTTCGCAGACCGCACCCTGACACTGGGGCTGCAGGTCATGAACTACCGTCAAGATCGCCTCGTGCTAGTCGTGCCGCGTGGACATGAATTGGCGCGGCGTCGATCGGTGCGATTCGAGGAGGCCATCGAGTATGACTTCGTCTGCCTGTCCAAGGGTACTTCGCTCGCCAACCGCCTGCTGTCCGAGACTGAGGCGCTCGGTCGAAGCCTGAAGATGCGCATCCACGTACGCAGCTTCGATGCCATGTGTCTGATGGTCGCGGCCGGAATGGGGGTCGCGATCCTCCCGCACGAAGCAATACAGCCTCACGTCCGTTCGATGGACCTGCGTCAGATCGCGCTCGACGACGCCTGGGCGAGCCGCCAGCTCTTGATTGGCCTGCGCGACGCGAACGTCGTTCCACGGCACGTCCGCATGTTGATCGACCATCTTTGCGACACGAGGAGCCGCTCAACAAGCAGCTGAAAGCCAGGGGTAACCCCCGGGCTGCGTTCGTGATTCAAGAAAGCTCGATCCTTACCTTCGTCGTTCCCTCACCGACCGCTCGCTTCGACAATCCGGCGGTGCGCGCGACTTGCAGTCCTGCCTGCGCACGGCCGGTGTCACTCTGGACGGCGAACAACAAGGGCGAGCATGAGCATCACCACTCCCAACGCGTTGCACGGGCTGCGCGTGATCGAAATGGGCCAGTTGATCGCCGGTCCGTTTGCGGGCAAGACGCTGGGCGAATTCGGCGCCGACGTGATCAAGATCGAGGCCCCGGGCGCCGGCGACCCGCTGCGCAACTGGCGATTGATCAAGGACGGAACTTCCGTCTGGTGGCAGGTGCAGTCGCGCAACAAGCGCTCGATTGCGCTGGACCTGCGCAGCCCCGAGGGGCAGGACATCGCGCGCAAGTTGATCGCACAGGCCGATGTGCTGATCGAGAACTTTCGCCCCGGCACGCTCGAGGGGTGGGGCCTGGGATACGAGTCGCTGTCCAAGATGAATCCGGGCCTCGTGATGTTGCGCATCTCCGGCTACGGGCAGACCGGACCGTACCGCGATCTGCCCGGATTCGGCGCGATCGGCGAGGCGATGGGTGGCTTGCGCCAACTCACCGGCGAGCCGGGCCGGGTGCCGGTGCGCTGCGGCATTTCGATCGGCGACACGCTTGCGGCGCTGCATGGCACGATCGGCATCCTGACGGCGCTGTATCACCGCAAAGTGAACGGCGGCCAAGGCCAGGTGATCGACGTTGCGCTCAACGAAGCCGTGTTCAACGTGATGGAGAGCCTGATCCCCGAATACAGCGCGTTCGGCGCGGTGCGCGAGGCCGCGGGGAGCGCGTTGCCCGGCATCGCCCCGTCCAATGCCTATCGTTGCACCGACGGGTACGTCTTGATCGCCGGCAACGGCGACAGCATCTTCAAGCGCCTGATGCAGACGATCGGGCGCGAGGACCTTGGCACGGACCCCGGGCTCGCAGACAACGCAGGGCGCGTCGCGCGCGTCGCAGAACTGGACACCGCGATCGAGGCCTGGACCTTGCCACAATCCGTCGCTCGGGTCCTCGCGGCGCTGGGAGCGGCGGGAGTGCCGGCCGGCAAGGTCTACACCGCCAAAGACATCGCCGAGGACCCGCACTACCGGGCCCGCGACATGATCCTGCGTCAGACCACCCGAGACGGCTACGAGATCGACGTCCCCGGGGTGATTCCCAAATTGCTCGGCACGCCGGGCACGGTGCGCTCGTCCGCGCCCCGTCTCGGCGATGACACCGACGCGGTGTTGAAGGAGCTTGGCTTCGAGGCCAATGAGATCACCACCCTGCGTGGCAGAAAGGTGGTCGCATGATCCAGGTCTGGAACGGCGCCGATCGGCGCATCTACATGCAAGAAGTCGGCACGCGCGACGGCCTGCAGGTCGAGGAGGCCTTCGTGCCCACCCACGACAAGATCGCGTTGGTCGATGCGCTGTCGGAAGCCGGCATGGCCAAAATCGAAGTCACGGCGTTTGTGTCGCCGAAAGCCATACCCGCCCTGCGCGACGCCGAGACCGTGCTTCGGGAAATCAAGCGCATTCCCGGCGTGATCTACAGCACACTGGTTCCCAACGTGCGCGGCGCCGAACGCGCGATCGATGCGCATGCCGACGAGCTCAACCTCGTGATGTCGGCCAGCGAAACTCACAACCTCGCCAACCTGCGCATGACGCGCGCCCAGTCGTTCGCGGCGCTGTCCGAGGTGAGCGCGATCGCGCAGGCGGCGAAGGTGTCGGTGAACATATCGCTGTCGTGTTCCTTCGGTTGTCCGATGGAAGGTGACGTACCCGACGCCGTGGCGCTGGACTGGTGCGAACGCTTCGTCACCGAGATCGGGGCGCGCGGCGTGACGCTGTGCGACACCACCGGCATGGCATATCCGGGGCAGGTTGCGAAGCTGACCAGAGCTTTTCGCGAGCGCTGGCCCGAATCCGAGCTGACGCTACACTTTCACAACACGCGCGGCATGGGACTGGCCAACGTGCTGGCTGGCATAGACGCCGGCGCGGACCGGTTCGACGCCTCGCTCGGCGGCATCGGTGGCTGCCCGTATGCACCGGGTGCCAGCGGCAACGTCTGCAGCGAAGAGATCGTGCACGCGCTCGAACTGATGGGCTACCGCACCGGCGTCGATCTGGCCTTGTTGATCGCCGCCTCGAAGCGCCTGCCTGGTTTGATCGGCCACGACACACCGAGCCAGATCGTCAAGGCGGGGCGTCGCCTGGATCTGCATCCTGTGCCGGCCGATTTCGAGGCCACGCGCGAACGCGCGCTGGCTCGCGGTCGCTGATCGTCATGAATACCCCCTCATGCACCGGGCCGCTCACGCTGTTCGAAAAGCTCTGGCAAAGACACCTCGTGCGAGAAGACGAAGCCGGCACGGCGCTGCTCTATGTCGACCGCCATCTGGTCTACGAAGTGACCAGCCCGCAGGCCTTCGAGGGCCTTCGCCTCGCCACGCGCAAGCCCTGGCGCCGCGAGACCGTGCTCGCCACGGCCGACCACAACGTCCCGACGGCCAACCGCGCGCGCGGCATCGCCGATCCGCTGTCGCGCATGCAAGTCGAGCAGCTCGACCG
>JANYBE010000315.1 GCA_025360945.1 Rhizobacter sp.
CGCATGCAACTGGCGCAGCGTGGCCGCATTTTTTTCCCAGCTCGCATTGTCGTCGATGGGAAACACGCCCGTGTACTGGCCCGGCTTCAGGATCGAGCGCGTGACCAGCGAACCGGCCGAGATGTGGACATGATCAGCCAGCTCGAGGTGACCGAGCACCATGCCTGCGCCGCCGACAGTGCAATGCTTGCCGATTACCGCGCTGCCGGCCACGCCCACGCAGCCGGCCAGCGCCGAGTGCTCACCGATGCGCACGTTGTGGCCGATCTGGATCAGGTTGTCGAGCTTCACGCCGTCCGCAATCTCGGTGTCGCCCAGAGCGCCACGGTCGATGCAGGTGTTCGCGCCGATCTCGACGTCGTCGCCTATGCTGACGGCACCGAGTTGCTCGATCTTTTCCCAGCGCCCTTCGGTCGGCGCGAAGCCGAAGCCGTCTGCGCCGATCACCGTACCACTGTGGACGATGCCGCGCGCGCCGATGCGACAGCGCTCACCGAAGGTCACGCGCGCAGCGAAGCGGGTGAACTCACCGATGACCGCGGCCCGGCCGATAACGCAGTGCGCACCGATCACGACGCCCTCGCCCACGCGTGCATCGGCCTCGATCACGACGAAAGGTCCGATCGCGACTCCCGCGCCGATGTGCGCCGACGGGTCGACGATCGCACTGGCGTGCGCGCCAGGCGCCGGCCCACACTTCAGGCGCGCCGCCCACCACTGCGTGAGTCGCGCATAGTAGAGATATGGGTCGGGTGTGACGATGGCCGCGCCGCGCTCGAGCCGCGCATCGCGCAGCGCCGGGCCGATGATCACGCAGCCGGCTCGCGTCGACGCGAGCAGCGGCCGCAGGCGCGGGTTGGAGAGAAACGTGATCGTCGACGGCGTGGCGACGTCGAGCGGGCCGATGCGATCGATGCGGATTGCATCGGCAGATTCGCCGCCTACGAGTTCACCACCCAGCTGCGCGACGATATCGCGCAGACCGACATCCGTTGCGGTGCCGGCCACATCAGATCACTTTGCGCCCTGGGCGTTCAGCGCCTTGATCACCTTGTCGGTGATGTCGACACGCGCGCTGGCGAAGATAACGACATCGCCTTGCAGGATCAGGTCGAACTTCTCGCTGTCGTAGATCTGCTTGACAACCTTGTTCGCGCGCTCGACGACCGAGGCCAGCTCTTCATTCTTGCGCTGGTTCAGGTCCTCCTGGAACTCGCGGCGCTTGCGTTGCAGCTCGCGGTCCTGCTCGACCAGGTCGCGCTGACGGCGATTGCGTTCGGCCTCACCGAGCGTCGGCGCGTCCTTGTCGAGCTTGTCGGCTGCGGCCTTGAGCTTGGCAGCTGCGTCTTCGCCTTCCTTCTGGCGCTTTGAGAACTCGGCCTCTAGCCGCGTCTGCGCCGCCTTGGCAGGCGTCGCTTCGCGAAGCACGCGATCGCTATTGACGAAGCCGATCTTCAGTTCCTGGGCGTGCACGCCGATGGCGGCCACAAGCAGAAATGCCGCGGTCGCCAGCTTGCGTGCGCTGGCTTTGAAAAAGATGCTATTCATTAGAACGCGGTCCCGATCTGGAATTGAAGTCGCTGGATTCTATCTTCTGGCTTCTTGCGGATTGGCGTGCCGTAGCTGAGCTTGAGGGGGCCTACCGGCGACACCCAGGTCAGGCCCAGGCCCGCCGATGCACGCAGGTCGTTGACATTGACCGTCTGCTGTTCGCCCCAGACGTTGCCGAGATCGACGTACGTGAACCAACGCAGCGTGCGGTCGTTGCCGGTGCCAGGTACCGGCAGGTAGAGCTCGCTGTTGAGGTTGATCTTGCGGTTGCCGCCGATGTAGGCGCCAGTCACGTCGACCGGGCCGAGTGAGTTCTGGTCGAAGCCGCGCACGCTGCCCAGGCCGCCACCGTAAAAATTCTTGAAGATCGGATACGGGTGGCCGTCCAGACCTTTGCCCCAGGACACGTCGGCGTTGAAGCCGAAGGTGAAACGTTTCGACAGCGCCAAATACTGCTGGAACTTGGCGTTGCTGCGCAGGTACTTGGCATCGCCAGCGACACCCCAGTCGAAGTTCAGGCTGGTCAGGCGCCCGGTCGTCGGCACCAGCGAGCTGTCGCGGCTGTCGCGAGACCAGCCCACGGTCAGCGGGACCGAGTTGCTCGTGTTGCCGAACTCGGTCACGTAGTTGCGGTAGTTCAGCGGCAGGTTCGTGCCGGTGATGTCGGTGCGCTCGAAGCCGATGCCGAAGAACACCGTGTCGTACTCGCTGAACGGCACCCCGAAGCGGATCGACGCTCCGGGCGTGGAGAGTTTGTACTCTTCACCCTGGCTGTTCAGCGGCCGCTGGGTGCGGTAGAACACATCGAGGTAGCGCGAGATACCGTCGACCGTGAAGTACGGGTCAATGGTGCTGAGCACCAGCGTGCGGCTGTACTTGCTGGTGTTGAGTTCCAGGCCAAGGTAGTTGCCCGAGCCGAACACGTTCTCCTGCTTTATCGAGCCCGACAGCGAGAGCTTGTCGGCCGACGAGAAACCGGCGCCGACCTGCAGATTGCCGGTGGCCTTTTCCTTAATCGTGATCGTCAGGTCGACCTGATCGGCCGTCCCCGGCACCTCGGCCGTGTCCACGTTAACCTCGCTGAAGAAGCCCAGCCGGTCGACGCGGTCGCGCGAGAGCTTAATCTTGCGGCCGTCGTACCAGCTCGACTCGAACTGGCGGAACTCGCGCCGCACGACCTCGTCGCGTGTTTTTGTGTTGCCGGCGACGTTGATGCGCCGGATGTAGACGCGCCGCGCTGGCTCGGCTGTGATCGTGAGCGCCACGGTCGCGTTCGCACGGTCGATGTCCGGGCGTGCCTCGACGCGCGCAAACGCGTAGCCGAAGGTACCGAAGCGATCCGTCATCGCGCGCGTCGTCTGCGTTACGGCCTCGGCCTGGTAGGGCTCGCCGGGCTTGATCACCACCAGGGTCTTGAAGTCGTCTTCCTTGCCCAAGTAGTCGCCCTCGAGCTTCACGCCCGTCACGGTGTAGGGCTGGCCTTCTTTGACGTTGATCGTGACGGTGATGTCCTGCTTGTCGGGCGAGATCGCGACCTGGGTGGACTCGACCACGAACTCGAGGTAGCCGCGGTTAAGGTAGTAGGCGCGCAGGGTCTCGAGGTCGGCATCGAGCTTGGCGCGCGAGTAGCGATCGGCCTTGGTGTAGAAATTGAGCCAGCCGCCGTCATTCAGATCGAACAAGCCCTTCAGCGTGCTCTCGGAGAATGCCTTGTTGCCGACGATGCGAATCTCGCTGATCTTCGCCGTCGCACCTTCGGTGATCGCGAAGCTCAGGTTGACGCGGTTGCGCTCCTGCGGCGTCACCGTGGTAACGACCTCGGCACCGTAGAGACTGCGTGTCAGGTACTGGCGCTTCAACTCCTGCTCGGCGCGATCAGCAAGAGCCTTGTCGAAGGGCTGACCGTCG
>JANYBE010000389.1 GCA_025360945.1 Rhizobacter sp.
GGCTGGCCTATGCGTTCCCCTACCGACGCTTCGCCGACGTCCTCGCGGGCGCCTGCGCACGGCTCGGGGCCGATGTGGTTCGCTATTCCTTCATCGCAGTGGACTTGCACCACCTACTCCTTGCCGGTCTCCCGGCGCACCGTCAACTATCCTAGCCGCCGTGTTGCCGCGCTGCTTGAGGCGTCCACGCGTGCCATGCGGAACAGCGCGGCGCGCCAACTGCTGGACTGTTCCACAGCACCTTGAGGCGCCTCCGCGTATCGCTTCGAACCCGCGCGCCGGTTACTTGAGCCGCGCGTCGGAAGGTCTTGTTCTTGTCCGTGAATTCGAGCAGGTCTGGCGTCTCGATGTCTCGCCGCCGTTGCGCCCATTGGCAAGTCCTCGCGGGCATCATCCGGGCACCAAACTGGTGAGGACACGCGGCCGCGACAACGCTTCGCTTTCTTCGCTCATAGCCGGCCGATGCATCCGACCGCGCTGCAACGGCAACGTAGCCGCCCTTCGTGATGCGTTTCGCCATAGTTGACGGTGATCTCCTCGCCCCGCGCCACGTCGCGCATCGCGTAGAACTCGACGCGCCCCTGGCGGATGCGCAGCACCGCATTCGGTCGGCAGGAGTGGTTGGCAAAACGCAGCGGGTCGCTCGAGTTCGAAGCGTCGATCGCGCGTCGATCGCTCACCTCGACGATCATGATGCGCTGCTGTCCGCGCGCGCGTTGCCGCGCCACACGGACGCTGACCGCCTCGCCGCGAATCTCCCCGATCTTGCGCCGCGCCGGAATCGCCTCAGCGGCGAAGGCCCCTTGTCCGTCGATGCGGCTGGCCTTCACATCGACTGCAAACTTCTGCGGATCGCTGCGCCGGCCTTTGATGCGGGGCGGCGCGTCGACGGGGTCCGTGACGGACGAGAGGACGGGTTGAAGGTTCGGCATGGTTGACGCATTGTCGCGCCGTGCCACTCCTCCAGCCCAACAAGCACAGCGGTCAACTTTCTAGCACAGGAGCAACAAGCCGCAGAGAGCCGGTCGCGCGAGAGAACGAACCAGATCCCTTCGGATCATTCGTGAGCGTGAACATCACGCCGATGATGCGGACTTCGCTGCCCGACGCAGCGCGCTGCATGTACCGCAGAGACTCGCGAAGGTGCGGTGTATGCCGGCTGACCGATTCGGCCGACTTGGTTCCTTACACAGATCCCCAGTGATTCTTCTCGACCATCTTGCACTCTCCTTCTGGAACTTCAGCGCGCAAGCAAGCGCCGGATGGCGTAGCTCAGTGCATCGACCAACGCCACCAACAGCAGGATCGCACACAGCACGGTCGCCGTCTTGCCCATCTGGAACAGACCCATATGGAATGAGAGCAACTGCCCCAAGCCGCCCGCCCCGACGACGCCGAGGATCGCCGCGGCGCGGATGTTGTTCTCCCATCGGTACAGCGTGTAGGAGATCAGTTGTGGCAGTAACTGCGGCAGCGTCGCATACAGGAACACACGCGCCGCGCCGACTCCGTGCGCGCGAAGCGCGGCAGCGGGGCCGTGCGATGCGTTCTCCATCGCCTCGGCGAACAACCGACCGAGCACGCCGGTCGTGTGCAGCGTTAGTGCCAGCGTTCCAGCGAACGGGCCGAGGCCGGCCGAGATCAGCAGCAACGCGGCCCACACCAACTCGGGCACGGCGCGCAGCGCGTTCAGCAGCAGTCGCGTCGGGGCTCGAGCCCATGCTGGGTCGCCTTCGTGCGCGCGGCTCGCAGGCAGTGCGAGCAGCAGACCGCCTGCAGCTGCTAGCAAGGTACCAAGGGCCGACATAGCAAGCGTCTCCAACGATGCCGCTGCAACCTTGCGGACGAACGCCGCCGACATGTCGGGCGGGAAGAACTCGCCTACGAAGCGCGCCATGCTGCGCGCCGCATCGAACGACAGGAAGGCGCCCCATTGCAGATCGAGGCTCCAGAAGCTCGCAACGACCAATGCGACGAGCCCGACGCTGAACCAACAGGCCTTGCAGCGTGCATCGAACAGCGGCGGCGACAGCCTGTACGGCACGTTGGCAGCGAGTCGAGTGCGCGCGGGCTTCATGCGAGCGCCCGCCTCAGCCACGCGCTGGCGCGGTCCGCGAGCGCGACCAGCGCGACGAACACCAGCAGCATCGTCGCGACCTCGCCACCGGCGAACATCTTGGTCGAGTTGTCGAGCTGCTGCCCGAGCCCGCCCGCGCCGACGAAACCGAGCACCACCGAGGACCGGATTGCGCACTCCCAGCGGTACACCGTGTACGAGGTGAGCTCGGCCGCATTCTGCGGCAACAGGCCATAGGCGAAAGTCTGCAGCCGGCTGCTGCCGTTGGCCAGCAGGTTGCGCGTGGCGGGCGTCTCGCCGCTCTCGAGGATGTCGCCGTAGACCTTGCCGAGCATGCCGCCGTATGTCAGCGCGATCGCGAGCACGCCGGCGGTCGGGCCGAGGCCGACGACGCGCACGAACACCAGCGCCCAGATCAGCTCGGGGATGCTGCGCAACAGCACCAGCGTCCAGCGGACGATCTGTCGCAACGCGGACGGAATAGGCGCCATGCGACCGGACATCGCCGAGATCGACAGCACGCGGGTGGACATCAGCGTCGCAGGGACAGCGATCACCAGCGCCAGGGTGATGCCGGCCGTGGCGATCGCCACCGTACGCCAAGTCTCGCGCGCCACAAGCCACAGGAACTCGCCGCCGACCGCCGGCGGCACGAACGCCACGAGGAAGCGCAGCGTCGGCCCGCGGCTCTCGGCGCTGAACAGCGACCAGGGCCTGAACTCGGTCGCGACCAGCATCGGCCACAACAGCACCAGCGCGGCGCCGATCCAGAACAGGCGCCCGAGCCAAGCCGGGTCGCGGCGCGACAGCGCGGCGCCGTTCATCGGCAGTGCATCACGACGGGTTGCGGTGCCGCATCCGGCACGAGAGCCAGCGCGCCCGGCACCCCGTTGAGCTCGTCCTCGTGCTGCGTGTAGAGCCTCAGCAGGTGCTCGCGGCTGACCTGCGGCGTGGGCAGGTCGAACACCACCGTGCCTTCGCGCAGGCCGACGATGCGATCGAAGTGTGCCAGCGCGGTAGCGACCTGATGCATCGTCGTCAGGAGCGTGATGCCGCGTTCGCGCGCCACCGCGATCAGTTCGGCGATGGCCTGCTCGGCGCGCGTCGGGTCGAGCGCCGAAAGCGGCTCGTCGATCAGCCACAGCGTCGCGGGTGCGAGCAGCGCGCGCGCCAAGCCCACGCGCTGGCGCTCGCCTCCCGAGAGCCGGTCAACGCGGGCGAAGAGTTTGTCGGCTAGGCCGAAGCGATCGAGCGCCGCATGCGCGCCGGCGATGTCGACCGGATAGAACAGCGAGCGCAGACTGGTCGCCAGACTCCAGGCCGGCAAACGGCCGGCAAGCACCGCGGTGACGACGCGTTGCCGCGGGGGCAGTGGCGGGGTCTGCGGTGCCATGAACAAGCGTCCCCGCTGTCGTTGCAGCGCGCGCGTACTTTGCGACCACGGGCTGACGCCATCGAGCAGAAGCTGCCCGCTTGATGGCTTCAGCGCGGCGGCGGCGACCTGCAGCAGCGTCGTCTTGCCGGCGCCCGAGGGCCCGATCACCGCCAGCCGCTCACCTGCCTGCAGGCGAAGGCTGACACCGCGCAGCGCGCTCGTGCCTTTCGCGGCGGCCGGGTGCCGCGCGTGCACGGTCTGCAGGTCGATGTCCACGGGCAGCGGATCGTGGTCGCAAAGTACGCGCGCGCTGCAACGACAGCGGGGACGCTTGTTCATGGCACCGCAGACCCCGCCACTGCCCCCGCGGCAACGCGTCGTCACCGCGGTGCT
>JANYBE010000407.1 GCA_025360945.1 Rhizobacter sp.
GCGAAGCTGATGAATGGCGTCTTCTGTTCGAGGGCCGCTGCGACGCCGCGCACGAAGTGCGGCCACCACCACCGCATCGGTGCGCGCGAGCGGCTCGATGCCTTCCTCGATCCGGAAGGCCGCTACGAAATCGGCCAGGAAGTGCTGCCGGTCGACGCTCTGAAGTTCAAGGACAGCAAGAAGTACACCGAGCGCTTGAAGGACGCGCTCGAAGCCACCGGTGAGACCGATGCGCTGGTCGTGATGGGCGGCTCCGTCCACAGCGTGCCGCTGGTCGCCGCGTGCTTCGAGTTCGACTTCATGGGGGGCTCGATGGGCTCGGTCGTCGGCGAACGTTTCGTGCGCGGCGTCGAGGCCGCCATCGAGCAGAAGACACCGTTCATCAGCTTCACTGCCACCGGTGGCGCGCGCATGCAGGAGGGCCTGCTGAGCCTGCTTCAGATGGCCAAGACCAACGCCGCGCTCACGCATTTGGCGAAAGCACGGCTACCCTACATCAGCGTGCTGACCGATCCAACGATGGGCGGCGTGTCGGCGAGCTTCGCGTTCGTCGGCGACATGGTGATCGCCGAGCCGCAGGCTCTGATCGGCTTTGCCGGTCCACGCGTGATCGAGAACACTGTGCGCGAGAAGTTGCCCGAAGGCTTCCAGCGTGCGGAGTTCCTGTTGCAGACCGGCGCCATCGACGCGATCGTGGACCGGCGTGAGCTGCGCGCGCGCATTGCCAGCGCGATCGCGATGCTGCAACGCCAGAGCGCAGATGCCGTTACCTGATCTGCCCACGACCCTCGCCGACTGGCTCGCGCGCTGCGAGCGACTGCACCCAAAAGAAATCGACATGACGCTGGCGCGCGCGCGCCTCGTCAGGGAGCGGCTCGGCCTTGACTTCACGATGCCGGTGATCGCGGTCGCGGGCACCAACGGCAAGGGTTCGACCTGTGCGATGCTCGAGGCGATTGCGCTGCAGGCGGGCTACCGCGTCGGGCTGTACTCGAAGCCACACCTGGTGCACTTCGAGGAGCGCTGCCGCGTCAACGGACAGATGGTCGAGGCCGCGTCGCTGCTACCGCATTTCGAGGCGGTCGAAGCGGCGCGTGGCCAGACGAGCCTGACCTACTTCGAGTTCACTACGCTGGCAATCTTCCGTTTGCTCGCGCAGACACCGCTCGATCTCGTGATTCTCGAGGTCGGCATGGGCGGGCGGCTCGATGCGGTGAACGCGTTCGACGCCGACTGCGCCATCATCACCAGCATCGACATCGACCACGCCGAATACCTCGGTCCGGACCGCGAGACGATCGCGATCGAGAAGGCCGGCATCATGCGCGCTGGCCGGCCGGTGATCGTCAGCGACCCGATGGCGCCACAGAGCCTGTCGGATCAGGCGCGCGAGAAGGGTGCAGACCTGTGGCTGTTCGGCCGCGACTTCAACTTCTCGGGCGACAAGCAGCAGTGGAGTTGGGCTGGCAGGCACAAGCGCTTCAACGCGATGGCCTACCCTGCGCTGCGCGGCGCGAACCAGCTGCTCAACGCGGCCGGCGTCCTGGCTGCGTTCGAGGCGCTGCGCGACCGGTTGCCGATCAGCGCGCAAGCGGTACGCAGCGGCTTTGCGCTGGTCGAGTTGCCGGGCCGCTTCCAGGTCGTCGCCGGACAACCGACGCTGGTGCTCGATGTCGCCCACAACCCGCACGCGGTCGCCACGCTAGCGCAAAACCTCGACCAGATGGGCTTTTTCCCACGCACGCACGCGGTGTTCGGCGCGATGGCCGACAAGGACATCGCGGCGATCCTAACGCGCATGGCGCCGCTCGTCGACGACTGGCATTTCACCGACCTGCCGGTGCCGCGCGCGGCCCCCGCGCAGAAGCTGGCGATGATGTACGGCAGTCTGGTGCTGAAAGGTCCGGGGCCAGTCACGCTTGCAGCCCATGCGCGGCCCCGCGAGGCTTTAGTCGCGGCCCTCGATGCGGCCGACCCCGCTGATAGAATCGTAGTCTTCGGATCGTTCCTCACAGTGGGCGGGGTGTTGCAAGATGGCCTGCCTCGCCTGACGGGCAAACACAGCGCTTGAGCGGGCCCTTGGCGGGCCCTCGGTCGCACGCCGCACTCCTCCAAGACTACGCCACTGCCGGAACTCGCATCGCATGGGTTTGCTGTCCATTTTCAAGCGCAAAGCCGACTCACCACGGAGCGCGCCCACGAGCGTCGCCGACTCGTCCGACGCGGTGCAGCGCGCGCGCACCCGGGCGCGCCAGCGGCTCATCGGTGCAATCGTGCTGCTGGGGATCGGGATCATCGGCTTCCCGCTCGTCTTCGAGACCCAGCCGCGACCGATCCCGGTCAACATCCCGATTGAAGCGCCGCCGAAAGACGGAGCACCCGCATTGACGATGCCGGCGGCGCGTGTGCCGCTCGCTGCACCTGCGTTGCTTCCCGCGAGCGCGCCCACAGCGGCATCGTCGCGGCCCGTTGCAGCCGCACCGGCCGAGGTCTTCACCGAGTCCCGAGAAGAGGCCGGCCGCGAGGTCGCGACCCCCGCACCGGCGGCATCTAAGCCCACTTCGCCGCTCGCCAAGCCGCCCACCGAACCCAAGCCTGTCGCTGTCGCGATAGGTGGTGCCCGTGCTCGGGCCTTGCTTGATGGCAAGCCCGAGAAGCCTGCCGCCGATGCCGGCCGCTTTGTGGTACAGGTCGGGGCCTTCGCCGATGCCGCGGCAGCACACGAAACCCGTCTCAAGGTCGAAAAGCTCGGGCTGAAGACCTACACCCAGGTTGCCAGCACGCCGGCGGGCAACCGCATCCGGGTTCGCGTCGGGCCGTTCGCCTCGCGCGGCGAGGCCGACAAGGCGCTCGCGAAAGCCCGCGACGCCGGCCTCACGGCCGTCGTGCTGACCTTGTGACCCAAGATGAACGAAGTATTCGTGTCATGGCTCGATATCGGTCTGCTGGCGTTTCTGCTGCTGTCGATGATCGTCGGCTTGATGCGCGGGTTCGTATTCGAGCTGCTGTCGCTCGCGGGCTGGTTCGTGGCTTACTTTGCTGCGCGCTTCGGCACGCCAATGGCCCAGCCCTGGCTGCACATCGGCGAAGCCGGGTCGAGCTTGAACTACGCCGCATCGTTCGCATGTGTGTTCCTCGTCGCACTCGTCATCTGGAGCATTGCCGCACGGCTGGTTCGGGCGTTGATCCGCGCCACACCGCTGAGCCCACTCGACCGGCTGCTCGGTGCCGGGTTCGGGCTGGTGCGTGGGCTGGTCGTGTTGCTAATCGCGGCGCTGGTAATCGGCGTGTCACCGTGGGGTCGATCGCCGATGTGGCAGCAGTCGATGGGCGCGGCGTGGCTCAATGCGATGGTGCAGGAACTGCGACCGATGTTCTTGAACGACGTTTCTGAACACCCGCAGGCGTGATGTGCGCAGCGGGTTGAACCAAGGCAAATCCTCATGTGTGGCATCGTCGGCGTCATCTCCAAGGGCGCGGTAAATCAACTGATCTACGACGCACTGCTGCTGTTGCAGCACCGTGGTCAGGACGCTGCCGGCATCGTCACGATGCAGGGAACCAAGTGCTTCATGCACAAGGCGCGCGGTATGGTGCGCGACGTGTTCCGCACCCGTAACATGCGCGGCCTGCTTGGCACGGTGGGTCTGGGCCAGGTGCGCTACCCGACCGCCGGCAACGCCTACAGCGAAGAAGAGGCGCAGCCGTTCTACGTGAACGCACCGTTTGGCATCGTGCTCGTGCACAACGGCAATCTGACGAACGCGCTCGTACTGAAAAAGGAACTCGTCGACATCGACCGTCGCCACATCAACACGACCAGCGACACCGAAGTGCTGATCAACGTCGTCGCGCACGAGCTCGCATTGGCCACACGCGACAAGCCGCTCACACCGGAGCTCGTGTTCGATGCCGTGCGTGCCGTGCACAAGCGCATCAAGGGCTCGTACGCCGTGGTCGCGCTGATCGCCGGGCACGGCCTGCTGGCGTTCCGCGATCCGTTCGGCATCCGGCCGCTGTGCATTGGTGAAGGCGTGGGTGCCGCAGGTCGCGAGGTGATGGTCGCCAGCGAGTCGGTCGCGATCGAAGGAACGGGCCACAAGGTGATCCGTGATGTGGCACCCGGCGAGGCGATCTTCATCGACCTTGATGGCGTTGTTCACGCGCGCCAGTGCGCCGACAAACCGAGCCTGAACCCGTGCATGTTCGAGTTTGTCTACCTCGCGCGACCCGACTCGATCATGGACGGCATCTCGGTCTACCAGGCGCGCCTGAACATGGGCGAGACCTTGGCGCAACGCCTGATCTCGACCGTTCCGCCGAATGAGATCGACGTCGTGATCCCGATCCCCGAATCGAGCCGCCCCTCAGCGATGCAGCTCGCGCAGCGCATCGGCAAGCCGTACCGCGAAGGCTTCGTGAAGAACCGCTATGTCGGCCGCACCTTCATCATGCCGGGGCAGGGTGAGCGCAAGAAGTCGGTGCGCCAAAAGCTCAACGCGATCGGCGTCGAGTTCAGGGGCCGCAACGTGCTGCTTGTCGACGATTCGATCGTGCGCGGCAACACGTCCAAAGAGATCGTGCAGATGGCGCGCGATGCCGGTGCGCGCAAGGTTTACATGGCCTCGGCCGCGCCGCCGGTGCGCTACCCGAACGTCTACGGCATCGACATGCCGACCAGCGAAGAACTGATCGCTCACAAGCGCAGCATCGAGGAGATCCGCGAGTTCATCGGCGCCGACGCGCTGATCTACCAGGACGTGAACGCGATGAAGCGCGTCGTCGGCGCGCTGAACCCGGCGCTGAACGGCTTCGAGGCATCGTGTTTCGACGGCGTCTACATCACCGGTGACGTGACTGCGGCCGACTTCACCGCGATGGCCGAGCAGCGCAAGGCGCAGGGCGAAGAGGAAGAGGGCGACGACCGCTCGCGTCTTGCATTGCAGAGCGCGACAGAGACTTTGACATGACCGATTCGCGATCTGACGCGCCACGCGGCATCCCGCGCGTGCAACTGCCCGGCGACGCGCGGCTCGACACGCTGGCCGTGCGCGAGGGCCTGCCGCCCAGCGCCTGGGGCGAGAACTCCGAGGCGCTGTTCCTGACCAGCAGCTTCGTGCAGCCCGACGCGGCGACCGCCGCCAGGCGCTTCGCGAACGAGGAAGACGCTTTCATCTACTCGCGCTTCACGAATCCGACGGTGACGATGTTTGAGCGTCGCCTGGCCGCGCTCGAAGGCGCCGAGGCCTGCGTCGGTACTGCCAGCGGCATGAGCGCGATCTTGCTGCTCGGCATGGGCTTGCTGAAAACAGGGGACCACGTGATTTGCTCGCGCAGCGTGTTCGGTTCGACGATCCGCCTGTTCGCTGGCGAGTTCGGCAAGTTCGGCGTCGAGACCACGTTCGTGTCGCAGACCGACCCTGATGAATGGCGCCGTGCGCTCAAGCCGAACACGAAGCTGCTGTTCGCCGAATCGCCGACGAACCCGCTGACCGAAGTCTGCGACATCCGCGCGCTGTCGGCTATCGCAAAGGACGCCGGCGCCTGGCTCGCGGTCGACAACTGCTTTTGCTCGCCAGCGTTGCAGCGGCCGATGGCGTATGGCGCCGACCTGGTGATCCACTCCGGTACCAAGTACCTTGACGGCCAGGGCCGTGTGATCGCCGGCGCGCTGTGCGCGAGCGAGCAGCTCGTCAACGACAAGTTCACGCCGGTGATGCGCAGTGCGGGCATGAGCCTGTCGGCGTTCAACGCGTGGGTCGTTCTGAAGGGACTCGAGACCCTGTCGATCCGGATGGAAGCGCAGAGCGCCCGGGCGCTGCAGCTTGGCGCATGGCTTGAGACGCAGGAGCAGGTCGAGCGTGTGTTCTACCCAGGCCTCAAGTCGCATCCGCAGCATGCGCTAGCGATGGCGCAGCAATCGGCGGGCGGGGCGGTCGTCTCGTTCATCGTGAGAGGTCAGGCCGAGGGCGGGCCGGCGCTGGCGCGCAGCAACGCGTTCCATGTGATCGATTCGACGCAGATCTGCTCGATCACCGCGAATCTCGGCGACACCAAGACCACGATCACGCACCCGAGCAGCACGTCGCACGGTCGCATGACCGAAGAGCAGCGTGAGGCGGCCGGTATCACGCAGGGCGTCATCCGCGTTGCGATGGGCCTCGACCACATCGAAGACATCAAGGCCGATCTGCTGCGCGGCTTCAGCACGCTTTCTCAATGACCCGCAAAGTCCGCACGCGCATCGCGCCTTCCCCGACCGGTTTCCTACACCTCGGCACGGCCCGTACCGCGCTCTATTCGTGGGCGTACGCACGCCACTACGGCGGCGAATTCGTTCTGCGCGTCGAGGACACCGATGTCGCGCGTTCGACTCAAGATTCGGTCGACCAGATCCTCGCTTCGATGCACTGGCTTGGCCTGGACTACGACGAAGGCCCGATCTACCAGATGCAGCGCCTCGATCGCTATCGCGCCGTGATCGGCCAGATGCTGGCTGCGGGCACGGCATACCACTGCTACTGCACGCCTGACGAACTCACTGCGATGCGCGAGGCGCAGAAGGAGCGCGGCGAGAAGACGCACTACGACGGCCGCTGGCGGCCCGAGCCCGGCAAGGTGCTGCCGCCGGTGCCGCAAGGCGTGCCGCCGGTCGTGCGCTTTCGGAATCCACCCGGAGGCGACGTGAGCTGGGACGACCTCGTCAAGGGCCGCATCACGATCAACAACCGCGAGATCGACGACCTGATCATTGTTCGACCCGACGGCGTACCGACCTACAACTTCTGCGTCGTCGTCGACGACTGGGACATGGCGATCACGCACGTCTTCCGCGGTGACGAGCACGTCAACAACACACCCTGGCAGATCAACATCTTCAACGCGCTGGGGGCGCCGCTGCCGCTGTTCGGCCACGTGCCGGTGATCCTCGGCGACGACGGGCAGAAGCTCTCGAAACGCCGTGGCGCCGTCAGTGTCACGGCTTATGAAGAGGCTGGCTTCCTGCCCGAAGCGATGCTGAACTACCTCGCCCGCCTGGGCTGGAGCCACGGCGACGAAGAGCTGTTCAGCCGCGATCAACTAGTGCAGTGGTTCGACGGGCAACACCTGTCGAAGAGTCCGGCGCAGTGGGACGCGGCCAAGCTCGCGTGGGTCAATGCGCACTACATCAAGCAGACCGACGCTGCCGTGCTCGCGACGTTGGTGGTGGCGCAACTGAAGCGGCTCGGCATAGAGGCGACGGCTGGCGATTCGCTGAATCGCATGTGTGCGCTGTACAGGGATCGTTGCGCCACGACTGTCGAACTTGCGCAATGGCTCGCGATGTATTTTGCGCCAGTGAATCCGTCCGCAGAAGACCTCGCCGCGCATGTGACCGATGCAGTGCGCCCGGCCGTCGCGACGCTGCGCGACAAATTTGCGGGCATCGAATGGAACAAACCGTCGATAGCCGCCGCGATCAAAGAAACGCTCGCCGCACACGCACTGAAGATGCCGCAACTCGCCCACGCCGTGCGCGTGCTGGTGTGTGGTCGTGCGCAGACGCCATCGGTCGACGCCGTGCTCGAGCTCTTCCCACGCGACGCTGTGATCGCGCGTTTGCAGAGCGCCTGAAAAGCTGGCTATAATCGTAATCTCGCTTGATACTGCGATGGCTACACCGGACACGGGGGTATAGCTCAGCTGGGAGAGCGCTTGCATGGCATGCAAGAGGTCAGCGGTTCGATCCCGCTTACCTCCACCAATGCCGTTGGAGCACAGCGCAGGGTCGAGTCGTGATGAAGGACAAGTCCCCTTCGTCTAGAGGCCTAGGACACCACCCTTTCACGGTGATTACAGGGGTTCGAATCCCCTAGGGGACGCCAAGTTTGTGGCACTTGCGTGGCGCTGAAAAGCGAAGCGGAAGCCACATGGAGTGGTAGTTCAGTTGGTTAGAATACCGGCCTGTCACGCCGGGGGTCGCGGGTTCGAGCCCCGTCCACTCCGCCAACAAAATCAACGGGTTACAGAGGTCTTCTCTGTAGCCCGTTTTTCTTTACGGTCACCGTGGGAACACCTGTGGGAACAGTTGAACGGTCACCAACTCGCGCTACTTCGCAGTCTGGTTGTGGCGAACAACCGATGGGTTGACCCCGCTGCCTGAGGTGCCGCCGCCTGCTTGAAGCTCATGCAAACACATCGGCGACGTAACGCCCGGTCTCCTGTTCGATGCGATCGACCCGGGACTTGGCGATCTCGGCCGACGTTCCGGTGGATTCGCGATAAATTCGGATGAAGGTCTCGCGCACTTCGGGCGCCATATGCCGACCGTCGCCGCAGACATAGACGTGAGCGCCCTGGCGAAACAAGGCGGCCACCTCCACACGGTCTTGCCACAAGCGATGCTGAACGAATCGGACGTCGCCTTGCGGGGCTGGCACCGCGGCGCACTTCGAGTGCGTTAACGTGGCCGCTTATCCAGGCGGCGACCACGTCATATACCTGGGCCGCGTCGAGCGCTACGGACATTCGCACCGCCGGCCCCTCGCGTTCCATGGCGGACGCTACATGGTGCCCTTCGCCCACGACCCGGGGCCGGTGTCGCGTACTCGAGCCGCGCGCGATTCAAGGTAAGTTCGCGGTCCGTCGCCGCGCGTTCGCTGCGCTCTCGCGTCAGTTCTTGGCTGAAGAAATCAACCGACTCGGCAATGGCTTGATCGACCGCCTCATTGAAGCGCATGATGTCGTCCGCCGCCGTTACCTCACTCAGCAGCCCGGGCTTCTTTGCCCAGAGCCGAAGTACGGTGGCGCGCAAGGCGCGGTATTCGCTTACCAGCTGCGTCATCGAAAACCCATCCCTTGCGCGGATCGTCCCGTGAACTTCAGCGGCCGTGTGCGGTGCCCCCGGCGTGACGACGGCTAATCCCTGCGACTTGGCGGATTGTTCGGGCCCGGTTTGCGCTAAACGCAGATCGGCGGCTATCGCGTGGAGAATTTGCGGAACGTGATCTCTCAGCGCGAGTGCGTCCATTTTCGCGGCGGGCGGCAGGCGCGTCCCGGCGAAAGCTTCCCACTCTGCAAGAATTTCCTGCAGGCGGGACTCAATGAAATCTGCTAGCCGCATCGCTCTTGTCCTCCTGGCGTGTGCAAGTGTAGGTTCAGCGCCAGTGGTGGGCGATGGACGCCTGGTCGCCCGCTCGACCTCGCGTCGGGAGATCAGGAGAACCACGGGTTCGGAAACGCCGGGTCGGAGATCAAGGCGCGGTGACTGGGGTATGCCGCTATTTTGGCGCTGGGTTTTCGGACTTGGGGTTGGCCACCGTCGATTCCCCAGATAACTTGCCAAGAAGCGGTCGCTCGCCGCTACCGGCAGCCGGCACATTACAACAACGATCCACGCGAGCTGGTCGACATTCCCCGACGACAGCATAAAGCTGCTCCATTTTCGGGCTGGCCACAGCCCTTGAACAAATTTGCACACAGGATGCCGACGAAGAAGCGGATCGTCTGTACCGGCGATTCATCGAAGAGCACCCGAACTCACCCATGGTGGAGCAGGCGGAGAAGGCGCGTACCGCAGTCGCTCGCCGGCGGCTTAAGGCCAGCTCGGTGGGAGGTTTCAGGCCCGATGTGATGATGTACATCGCCAGTGCGCTACAGACCTTCGAAAAGCTTGGACCCCAAAAGCGGCAGGCCATCGCGCTGGAGATTGCGATGCTCGGCCGCAATGGGCTGGACATCAACGATCCGGACGACAACTACACGCTGAAGTCTCTGCCCGGCAAGTTCTCCGGCCTGCGCCTTCTGGCCATCATGTACGAGAGCGGGCCAAAGTGGGGGCTCGCGCATCATCGGTTGTCAGCCTGAATTCGGGCGGCCGCGGCGTGGGAACGTTGTGGCGCAGTGGTTGTGTGGGTCCCAATCGGTCGCCAGGCAGATCGTTTCGGACCGGCCCTACTGATCGCCGCGGCGTGTGCCCGGGGCGGATTAGCCCTCGCGCCGAACGGCAGCAAGCCCGAGGTCGTGCGCTGACCGTGGACTTGTTTGGCCGGGTCTTTGTCGCGTTCGGCGCTTCCCTTCAGCTTGAGACTGGAGTCGCGCTCGCGACCGCTGCCGCCAGCGTCCCGACAAGCCCCCGCTGGCGCAGCGACAGTGCCTGCTCAGCGACCGCCCGCACGAGCACCGACGCATGCCCCAGCTCGCCGAAAACGGGCGCGAATTCCAGCATCGTCGCGACTCGGATGCGCTCGGCCGAGAGCGCATCCGAAGCGCCGGCCGCCAGCGCCTCCCCCCGCCGACATTGCAGCGCGAGATCATGCGAGACCGGGTCTTGGATAGAGTAGGTCCCGCCTGCCTCGTCGCTGCCCGCCAGATACCTCAGCCACCCGGCGATTGCGAGTGCGAGCAGCGGCACTGTTTGCCTGCGAGCGAGCCGGGCTCCGACTGTGCCGAGCCAACGCTGCGGGATCTTCTGTGAGCCGTCCATGGCGATTTGACGGGTGAGGTGTGCTAGGGCCGGGTTCGCGAATCGAACCAGCAGCTGTGCCTGAAACGCCGCGAGGTCGATGCCCGGAATGTCGCCGAGTGTCGCCGCAATCTCGTCGCGCATCAGGCATTGCAGGTACTGGCGCATGTGGGGCATGCGCATCGCCGCATCAACGGTCGCGACGCCCGCGCCGGCGGCGAGGTACGCGAGTGCGGAGTGGCTCGCATTGACCATCCGCAGCTTGAGCCCCTCGTGGCACGCGGCCGATTCGACCAGGCGCGCGCCGCCCGCTTCCCAGGCCGGCCGGCCGGCGCAGAAGTGGTCTTCGACGGCCCATTCGAAGTAGGGCTCGGCCACGACCGGCCAGGCGTCGTCAAGGCCAATGTCCGCGCTGATGGATGCGCGGTCGGCCTGCGTGGTGCGCGGCACGATGCGGTCGACCATCGAGTTCGGGAAGCTGCACTCGGCGTCGATCCATGCGGCCAGTTCGACATCGGTTTGCGCCGCGAAGGCGCTGACGAGTTGGCGCAGCAGGTTGCCGTTCGACGGCAGGTTGTCGAGCGACATCAACGTGAGTGGGCCGCGCCCGAGTCGGCGGCGCTGCTGCAGACCTCGCACGATCAAGCCGACAGCGCTGCGCGGCCGATCGGGCTCGGCCAGATCGTGCGCAATGTCGGCGTGTTCGATCTGCAGCCCGCTGTTCGCCGGGTCGCGGCAATAGCCCTTTTCGGTGACGGTCAGGCTCACGATGCGAGTGTCGGCGTGGGCGATGCGCGAGACGACCGCGGCCGGGTCTTCGG
>JANYBE010000441.1 GCA_025360945.1 Rhizobacter sp.
TGCGGGAAATCCGCCTGCTGCGTTCGACGTGGCGGGGACTGGAAACGTGACGATGGCATCTCGGATTGCGGGCCAAGGCGAAAGCCTTGGAGAACCCACCGAAGCCTAATGTCGGCGCGCCAGTCCTCGACCCTCCCTGCCGAGCCGCGCACCCAGGGGCCAGGCTGGAGGCCATCACGAGCCGCCCGCTGCTGCTGGCCGCGGTGGGCAAAGTAGCCAGCCATGCCGGCCAGACCCAGCTGGTCCTGACACCACTGCACGCCAAAGCACAGACCATCAAATCGCTGGTGGCCAATATCCGCGCGGCCTTGCACCACGTTAAGGCTACTGCGGAGCAGTTGCCGACCATCGATCCATGGGCCACCCTCGTGCGCTACATCTGCCAGCGAATCGCGCCCTCGCTCGGTCCGATTCCACCTGTGCCGGCACTCAAACCAACCGGCTGACTGCTGGATTTAGGGTTACTACCAATCTAGTCGGCGCAGCGGCAACTGTTCAGCAACGCAGCCTGCGGTCGCGCGTGAGAGCGCAGCGCGCGAGCCTACTGCCATCACTGCGGTAGGCCTGCACCGTCCACTCTCCTGTGAGCAACGGATCGCGCTCCAGCAACAGGAAGCCGAAGCTACTCGAATGCGTGAACTGCTCGACCACCGTCCCCGGCGCCGGTGCGATGCCGGCGGGCAATGGGTTTGGCAGGCTTTCGTCGAGACTGTCACCGCCGTTGCCCGCAACCAGCGTGGCAGGGTGCTTCGACGCGAAGCTGATTGCCTGGAACAGGTGCACGTGGCCATGCAGCGTCGCTTGCACGCCGGGCGGGAAGTAGGCGTTGCCGAACAGACTCTGCAAGGCCGACTGCAAGGCCGCATTTCCCGGAAACGGCGTTGCATCGGCGCGCCTGGAGTCTGGGGCAAAGCCCAATACCGGATGGTGACTGACGAACCAACTGCGCACACCCTCTCGCTCGCTCAGCGCTGCCATCTCTCTCAGCTGCGACTGATACGTGGCATAGACCAGTGCGTCCTTCGGTCGGTGCAGGTCGAGAGGCGCGTAGCCTGCACGCGCCGAATCGAATACGAGCAACTGCGCATCGCTGCCAAGCGGTACGGCGTAGGGTTGGCTGAAGTCGGCGGCATCGTCCAAGTTCGGATCGTCGCAGGATCTGCTCGCGCTATAGGCGTCCGGTGCCAACAAGCGATGCCAGCCCTGGCCTGCGCGTGCGCACTCCTCGTGGTTACCGCGCACGAAGACCCAGGGCGCGGCGGCAAGTAGAGGCGCAGCGGGGACAAAAAAGTCTGCCTGCCACGTATCCCAACCATAGCCCCAAGGACTGCCCTCGCAGCCCGCGTAGCCGGCGGGGCAGGGCGTTTCTCGGTAGTGGTAATCGCCTACGTGCACCACCAGGTCTGGCGCCAGTGCCGCTGCAGCGGCAGCCACGCGAGCGAAGGGCCAGGACGCGATGTCGTTGCAATCCTGCAGGGCGGTGCCTTTGAGGCGACAGCCGCTATCGCCAAGCACGACGATGCGTCGGGGAGAAACGCTGGGCACGGGTAGCGCTCGGCCCGCCACGCTGACGGAGAGAGTTCCACGCGGCAAAGCTGCCTCGCAGACTTCGATTGGAAACAACGAGGGCTTTGCGGGATCGCCAGGCTTTGCCGCCGATCGGGGTGCCGGCGTGCCTGGGCCCACTCGCAAGGCCATCGGTAGCGTGCGGCCATCGACCGACAAGGCGGGGCAGCCCGCCCCTGCGTTAACGACAGCGCGCACCTGGGGCTGCGGACCGAGTTCGACCCACGCGGCCTGTAGTTTTGCCTCGATCGAGTGATCGATTGTGGGCAAAGGACCCGCACAGCCGCTCAGCCCAGTGACGATGGCAACCAGGGCGACGAGACTGCTACTTCGGCGAGGCGACATCATAGGTCCAGTGCGGCATCTGGGGCTTGCCAAGTGCGCGCCCGCCAGAATAGCGAGTGAAATGGCAATGGGGAAGATGCGCGTGGTGGCGACAGCGTCGGACGGGGCGACAGCGCTCCGCCCAACGTTCCAATCCTTCGCTATGAGATTGGCAGCAAGGCCTCATCTTCTTCGTGAAGGCTAAAAAGCGATCGGACGCGACTCACGATCATGGCATTGCTCCCTTCTCGCTCCGTCCATCTCGGCAACTTCGTTAAGTGAAGTATCCCCGTGCCAACATACTGAAAAGGCCGACGAGGATCAAAGTTGACCCGCCGAGCCGGTGCCGTCATGCTGACTAGAGCTCGTTTACTTTGATTTCATACGACGCACCTCGCCATGCAGCATCTGTCAGCGTCTACCGTCCTTGCGCCGCTTGGGTTCCTTACTTTCTTCGTGACGCTGTGGCTTGGCGTTTGCGCCTTGTTGGCCCAGCTGTCCGGGTGGAGATCGCTCGCGACTCGATTTCGCGCGAAAGAGGGTGTCGGCGGCGAGCAGTTCCGGTTCTGCTCGGGTTCGATTGGTTCGTCGAGCTGGTTTCCAGTTGGCTACAGAAACTGCCTGTGTGTCACGCTCAATGATTCTGGAGTAGGCCTGTCGCTGTTGTTCC
>JANYBE010000442.1 GCA_025360945.1 Rhizobacter sp.
TGCGGGAAATCCGCCTGCTGCGTTCGACGTGGCGGGGACTGGAAACGTGACGATGGCATCTCGGATTGCGGGCCAAGGCGAAAGCCTTGGAGAACCCACCGAAGCCTAATGTCGGCGCGCCAGTCCTCGACCCTCCCTGCCCGAATTTCTTGCTGTTGTAGCTCAGCGCGGTCTTGGTCGAGGCCAACATCGAATCGAGGTTGAACTCGTGGCCCTTCTGGTAGTAAATCTCGATCGGCACATCGCCTGCAGTGCTGCCGTCATCGCGGTGCCAGACATCCTTGCGCACCTCGTATCGGCCCGACTGGAACGAAAAGAAGTTCGCGATTGGTGCGTCCATCTTGTAGTGGAAGTGGCGGCGATCGCCCTCGAGCCATTCGCGCTGAAGATAACCGGGCGCGATCGCGATCTGGTCGGAATCGGTCGTGAGCGTGGTCTCGAACGCGACGTAGTCGGCGTCCTTGTCCAGCCCGTTGACCATCAGTCCTTGCGGGTCGTCGCGATCGCGCAGGCGCTCCTTCGGCGCGAGGCCGAACTTGCGCCGGTCATGATCGCGTTCGAGTTCGGTGTCCGCGTTGTCGCCCAGGCCGGGCAGCACCAGCCGGCCATTCGCAAAGCTGCCGTTGTAGACCACCGAGGTGTTCGAGCCCTCGTTCTTGAAGCCATGGTTCGGCAGCTCAAGGTCGAACGCGAGCGTCGTGCTTGCACCGGGCGCGAGCGGTGACTCGAGCTGGTAGCGACGCACGCCGAGCACGGCGTTGTCTTCGGCCAGTCGATTCGCCACGCCGAGTTCAAGGCGCCTGATTACGAGCGACTGGCCCGCCGCGAAGTTCAGCTGCAGTACCGTCACCGGCGCCGCGCCGCGGTTCGTCAACGTGTAGCTGCCGCGCACGCGCACGCGCTGTTCGCTCGGGTAGAGATCGACATCGACCTTGACCGCGACGATCTTGGGTTGCGGCTCGGCGGCGAAGCGCTTGTAGGCGTTCTCGTAGTCGACCCGGTGGCGCTGCCCGTCCGTGGCGTTCTCGTAGCGGTTGAGCACGTTGGTGTTGTAGAAGATCCAGCCGCCGAAGCCGACGAACGCCAGGCCGGCCAGGGCGGCGAACGAAAGTGTCGTTGCCCTCAGCCGCGCTCGCGCCAGCTGCTCACGGTGCCACGCGTCCACATCAGGTAGGCCGCGACAAGCAGCAGCAGCGACGCCGCGCCCCAGTAGGCCTGGAAGGCCCGCACCCGCGGCATGAAATGGCCCCAACCGTTGATGTCGGAGTAGTCTGTGCTCGGCACGTTGCCGAACTTGTAAAGGTTGTGCTCGAGCCCGAGCTGGCCTGCGAACAGCAACAGCACGTAGTACACGATCATCACGAAGTGGCCGACGTACTTGTGATTCACGACGCTGTGCACCGCGATCGCCAGCGCGCACTGCATTCAATAGCTCAGCAGGTCGATGCCGCACAGCTGCTGCACGTACACCCACGGTTCGAAGCGGAAGTAGCCCTTGGCCGCCTGCAAGCCCATGCCGCACAGCATCAGCAGGACCTGCAGCAGCAGCGGCACGACCATCAACGCAAGTAGCTTAGCGACCAGCGGCAGCCAGGTCGGCGTCGGCGCGGCGTCGACGATCTGGTCCAGCCGTGTCTCGCGCTCGCGCCAGACCAACGCGCCGCCGTAGAACGTGATGATGACCAGCATGAACGCGGCGAAGCTGCCCGAGACAAGCTCGGTGATCTGGAACGTGACCGGCCAGGTGTTGGTGCCGAAGGTGCTGCCGGTCGTGGTGCTGGCGAAGATCATAAAGAGCACGCCGGCGAGCACAAGAACGCCGAAGTAGATGTTCTTGACGGTCTCGCGCAGATTCAGCCAGATCAGGTGCGGCAGCAGCCGCACCGGGCGAGACGTGTCCAGCGCTGCCGCCGGTATCGGTGTGGCCGCGGGTGCCGAGTCGTCCGCGGGCGCGCGCCCCCCGGTCTTGGCGACACGCTCCTGCGCCGCAGCGGCGAACGAGAAGCGCCACACGCAGGCGCCGCACACGAGCAGCCCGACACCGACCCACAGCAGGCGGTTCCATAGCAGGGCGCCTTCGAGTGTGATAAGCCGTGTGTTGCGCTCGGCGATGGTCCAGTATTCCGTCAGCACGCTCAGGGCGCGGCTGCCGAACGGGTCAATCAGTGCGGCCAAGAGCTTGTTGTCGAGATCGCTGATGAGCTGGCGCGACAGCAACCAGCCAATCAGCACCAGTACGCTGCCGACATAGACCGGCAGCATTTTGCGTGTCATTGCCGCGACGCTGAAGAACACGCCGCCAATCAGCAATGCATTAGGCAGCAGCACGAACAACAGCGGCATCAGGTAAGCGGCCCAGCGGTTTGCGCCGAGGCGCTCGACGTCCATGCCCGGCAGCAACGTGGCGCAGAACGCTCCGAGCGCGATGCTGCTGAACACGACGATGACGACGCCGAGCGCGCCGATGAACCGGCCGCCGAGGTATTGCGCCTTCACGATCGGCGCGGTGAAGAAAAAGGTCTGCGTGCGGTACTCGAAATCCTGCTGCACTGCGCGGCCCATGATCGCGGCCATCACTGTGGTGCCCAAGAGGCCGAGCACACTCGTCGTGATCGCCAGCCCGAAGGGCGAATTGACGAACACCTTGCCGCTGCCGAACGAGATACTGGCGTCCTTGAAGAGCCCACCCGCGGCGGCGATCCACAGCATCGCGAGCGCGAAGAAGACGGCGAAGTAGACCCAGGTGGACAGCAGCTTCAAGCGCGTCCTGAATTCGAAGCCGGCGATCGTGAACATGGCAGGCTCTAGCGCGCGTCGTGGCTTAGGATGTGGCCCGCAGCGACTTCGCGGTGATCGCGCGCGAGATGACCACCAATCGCCGCGAAATACGCGTCCTCGAGCGTCGCCTCGACCGGCACGAAGCCGAGCCCGGGCGGGCCGTCGCTGATCACGTGAATCTGCGTCTTGCCGGTGTACAGGCGGGTCGAGATCACCGCGTGCCGCTCTCGCATGGCAGCCACATCGCCGCGCCCGACCGAGGTCGCCCAGACGCGGCCGCCCAGTGACGCGACCAGTTGCTGCGGCGTGCCGGTGACGAGCACGCGGCCCTTGTTCATGATCGCCAGGCTCGGGCACAGGTCGCTCACGTCGGAGACGATGTGCGTGGACAGCAGCACGATCACCTCTTCGCCGATCTCCACCAGCAGGTTGTGGAATCTTGTGCGCTCTTCCGGGTCCAGCCCCGCGGTCGGTTCATCGACGATGATCAGCTTGGGGTTGCCGAGCAGCGCCTGCGCGATGCCGAAGCGCTGGCGCATGCCGCCGGAGAATCCGCCCAACGCCGATCTGCGCACGTCGAACAGATTGGTCTGGCGCAGCAATGCGGCGACGACCGCGGCGCGCTCGGCCTTGTCGGTCAGGCCTTTGAGACGCGCGAGGTGATCCAGCATGTCCTCAGCGCTGACCTTGGGGTAGACGCCGAAGTCCTGCGGCAGGTAGCCGAGCAGGCGCCGCACCGCGTCCTTGTCGCGCAGCACGTTGACGTTGCCTTCGGGCGTGCCGGCGAGCTGCACCGAGCCGTGGTCGGCGTCCTGCAGCGTCGCGAGCGTGCGCATCAGCGTGGACTTGCCGGCACCGTTCGGCCCGAGCAGGCCGAACATGCCGGTTGGGATGGTCAGCGTGACGTCGTCGAGCGCGTGCACGCCGTTCGCGTAGGTCTTTGACAGGCCGGTGATATGCAGTTCCATGGGCGGAGCAATGATTCTTGACGCCCCGAGTCTGCCAGCAACCGCGCGCGCCGCCACCCGCGGCGCGACGGTTTGCCGATCGAAAGGGATGAACTGCGCGCTATGCCGCCTCGCACCGGCCGTGCAGGCCCGCACCGCCGGGGCAGGCCTTGGGCCAACCAGCGCTCGGTCAGCTCGTCGTCGGACGCCGCCGTGCTCGCCAGCCGGTAGCGCGCTGCGCGGCAGTCGCAGCCGTCCTCGACGAGCTACGCACCGCCATGCTTCAGTGTCCGATCGAAAACAGCATGGCGTTGTTGACGGCGTACACCGCGCCGTCGGCGCCGATCACGGTCGGCGTGTACGCCTCGCCAACGCCGCTGGTGAGCTGGATGCGTTGCGTGAAGGTGTTGGTGTGCAGATCCCAGCGATAAAGGTAGCCGTCCTCGCTGTTGACCAGCACTGAGTGCGTTAGCGGGTCGACTGCGGCAGTGTTGATGCACCACTCTTTTACCGCGACCGTCGAGCCTGTCTCGAAGGTCGTGCCGAGGATGGTTAGTACCTCCTTCATCACCGGGAGGTGCGAGATCGGGTCGGTCTGGCTCGCGCCCGGGTCGAGGATCGCGACG
>JANYBE010000536.1 GCA_025360945.1 Rhizobacter sp.
CTCCTTGCTCGACGCGGCGGCGAGCTGGTCCATCTTCGGGTTGTTGACTTGGCCGTAATTGAACTGGCCAATGCCACCGGCGCCGCGGGTACGGTAGATCGGCGTCAGCGTGGTCTCGGCGTCGGTCACCGAGCCGCCCCAGCCCAGCATGTACATCGAGGTGTCGAGGTTGCCAAGCTTGGCGAAGTAGATCGAACGCGGCATCGTGTTGACGCGCACCTTGACGCCCAAGCGCGCCCACATCGCGGCCAGCGTCTTGCAGATCTCCTCGTCGTTAACGTAGCGGTCGTTCGGGCAGTCGAGCGTGACCTCGAAGCCGTCTGGGTAGCCGGCCGCCGTGAGCAGCTTCTTCGCGGCATCCAGATCGAAGGGCAGACGCTTCTCGAGCGTCGGGTCGTTGTACGTGCCCATTGGCGAGACCATGGTCGCACCGGTCGGTGCGGCCTGCCCGCGCATCAGCTTGGTCTTGATGTTTTCTTCGTCGACAGCCTGGTACAGCGCCTGGCGCACGCGCTGGTCCTTGAACGGGTTCTTGCCCTTCACGCTGCTATAGAGCAGCTCGTCGCGGCCCTGGTCCATGCCGATGAAGAGGATGCGGTTCTCGGGACCGTCGATCACCTTCACGTCGGGCGTGTTGCGCAGGCGCGGCGTGTCGGTCGGAGGCGGATCGAGTATCACGTCGAGTTCGCCCGAAACCAGCGCGGACACGCGCGTCGAGTTGTTCTTGATCGGCGTGTAGACCACGTCCTGCACATTGCCCTCGAACTTGCCCCACCAGTTCGGGTTGCGCTTATAGACGGTCTTCACGTCCGGCTGGCGCGAGATCAGCATGAACGGGCCGGTTCCGTTGGCGTTCAGCGCCGCGTAGCTTTGCTCGCCGGCGTTGAAGTCCTGCGGACTGGTGACCTTGTTCTTCTCGCACCAAGTCTTGCTCATGATGAAGACCGCGTTCGCATGCTGCAGGAAGATCGGGTTGACGTCCTTCAGGTTGAACTCGACCGTCAGGGTGTCGATTTTCTTCGGCTCGCCCATCGCGCCGGCGTAGACCTTGATGTCCGAGCTTTTCTCCGCTGCGCGCTTGATCGAGAAGACGACGTCGTCGGCGGTGAACGGCGTGCCGTCGTGGAACTTGACGTTGGGCCGCAGCTTCATGCGCCATTGCAGCGGGCCGGTCTGCTGCCATTCGGTGGCCAGCGCGGGCACGATATTGAGCTGCTTGTCGCGGCCGGTCAGCGTCTCGTAGACCTGGCCGTTGATTGAGTTGGTCAGCGACTCGTTGCGCGAATCCGGGTCCATGGTCTGCAGGTCGCCCTGCGAGGCCCAGCGCAGCGTCTGCGCGTGCGCAGTGGTGGCGAGGAGCAGGCCGGCCGCTGCGGCGCCGAGCGCTCTTGTCCAAAAACGTTTCATCGCTTGCTCCGGCAATTGGGAAAGCCGGCAGTGTAGGGCCGGCCGTCGACGGCGACAGGCTCAGGGATTACCTGAGCGCGCGCACCTGGCCGTGAGCAAGTTTCGGGCCGTGTGCAACCTCAACGAGACGCCGGGGCGGCCAGCGCCTCGCGCCCCGCCCAGAGCTCTTCGAGGTGCGGAAACTTCCAGACCGCGTTCGATTCGCGTGCCGCGATCTGGTCGTTGCAGCGCGGATCGCTGGTATCGAGCACTTCGATGGGCACAGGCATCTGCGCCCTGGTCGAGTAAAACACCTTGACCCAAGGCTTGAGCAGGTGCCCGTCGCTCTGGTCAACCACCACCGCGAGCCGCGTCGAACGCATGCGCACCAGCGAGCCCACCGGGTACACGCCCAGGCTCTTGACGAAAGCGGCGAACACGGTCACGTCGAACTGCCCGTCCTTGGCCCAGCCCGTCATGCGCGCGACCGAGTCGGCCGGATCCCAGCCGTCCTTGTACGGGCGATTCGACGTGATCGCGTCGTACACGTCGCAGACCGAGCCCATGCGCGCCGACTGCGACAACGCATCGCCGCTCAGGCCGAACGGATAGCCGGCGCCATCGGGCCGCTCGTGGTGGTGCAGGCAGACGTCGAGCGCGATCGCGGGCGTGGCGGTACCGCCGCTGAGTATGTCGTGGCCGCGCTGCGGATGGCTCTTGATGATGTCGAACTCGGCCACCGTCAGCTTGCCCGGCTTGTTCAGCACGTCGAGGGGCATCATCGCCTTGCCCATGTCGTGCAACAACCCGGCCAAGCCGGCCTCGCGCGCTTGGCGCTGGTCGTGCCCGAGCTGGCGCGCGAGCGATACCATCAGCGCGCACACGGCGACCGAATGCATGTACGAATAGTCGTCGTGGGTCTTTAGTCGCGTCAGGCTGATCAATGCGCCGGGATTGCGCCAGACGGATTCGGTGATGTCGGACACCAGCGGCAGACACCCTTCGGCATCCAGCGCGCGGCCCATGCGGGCCTCCTGGAACAAGGACTTCATCTGTGCGCGCGACTGGTTGACGAGCAGCGCGGCACGCCCGAGCTCTTCCTTCAACGTGACGGCGGCCGCCGCGGCGGATGCGGGCGCAGCCGCCGGGGTGGGTGGCGGCGTGGCGACGGTGGCAGATCGGGCCGCCACTGCCGGCTGCGCCGGAGCGCCCGGCACGTCCAGACCCTTGGAGACATCGATCCAGCACTCGCGCACGCTGCCTTCGCGCAGCTGCGCCAGATCGCTCGCGCGCGTCAGCTCGAACTTCGACTTCCAGAACGGATGGTCGACCCAGGCGCCGCACAACCCATGCAGGTACATGCCCAGGCGCAGTTCATCGACGGAGACTTTCTTCAACATTGCGGCTTCGGACAAGGCATGGACAACCTTGTCTATGTCGGCACTCAGGAGGCAGACTTGACCGCCGCGCGCAACGTCAGAAGCAAAAAGGCCGCTGGATCGCAGCGGCCTCGAGGATCGGGGCGGTCTTGCCTCAGCGGAAGCGCGACTGCGGCACCGTCTTCAGCTCGCTCGGCAGCGTCGCAACGTACGCCGCCAGCTGCTTCGCCTCGGCGTGCGTGAACGGCCGCGCCATGCCCATCATGATCGCGTTGCTGCGGCCGACGTGCGGGTTCTTGTCGGTCTGGTAGGCCTTCAGCGCCGCATAGAGGTAGTCGGCGTGCTGGCCGGCCAGCTTCGGGTAGGTCGGATCGATCGGAGTGCTGAAATTGGCGCCGTGGCACGACGCGCAATTGCCTTTCTTCAGCAGCTCGGCCAC
>JANYBE010000546.1 GCA_025360945.1 Rhizobacter sp.
TCCACGGCACGATTGAGGGCCTGGGTGCGGGCACCGGCTCGGCGTTCTCGTTGCTGCCGGCGCAGAACGCGACCGGCAACTGGATTAAGGTTGCGCAGCGGATGCTCGGCAAGCTCCTTCGGGTCGAGCGTGATGCGCACCGGCACGCGCTGCACAACCTTAATCCAGTTGCCGGTCGCGTTCTGCGCCGGCAGCAACGAGAACGCCGAGCCGGTGCCCGCACCCAGGCCCTCAATCGTGCCGTGGAAATCGACCTTCTTACCGTACACGTCGGCCTGCAACTCGACCGGCTGCCCGATGCGCAGGTTCTTCAGCTGGCTTTCCTTGAAGTTCGCGTCGATCCAGAGCTGGTTCAGGGCGATCACCGACATCAACGGCGCGCCGGCCTGCACCCGCTGACCTAGCTGCACACTGCGCTTGGCGACAAAGCCGTCGACCGGCGCGAGCAGTTCGGCACGGTGCAGCGCGAGGTAGGCCTCGCGCACACGCGCCGCAGCGCGCAGGACGTTCGGGTGCTGGTCGACGGCGATGCCGTCGGTCAGGGTCTGGTTCGAGCTCAGCTGCTCGCGCGCGGCCAGCACCGCCGATTGCGCGGCGACGACGCTGCTCTTCGCAGCGGTGAGTTGCGAGGTCGAGTGGTTGAACTCTTCCTTGCCGACCGCACCGGTGGCCAGCAGCGGCATGCGGCGCGAGACATCGTCCTGCGCACGCGCCTCGTCGCTTTGCGCACGCGCTAGGTCGGCCTGGCGCAGATCGATCTGCGCCTTCAGCGTGCTGTTGTTCGCGTACATCGTGCGCACCTCGCGCACGGTCTGCGCGAGCTGCGCCTCGGCCTGATCGAGCGCGACCTGCGCGTCGGCCGGGTCGAGCTTGACGAGCAGCTGACCGGCCTTCACATGATCGGTGTCGTCGGCGTTGATCGCGATCACGGTGCCGCCGACCTGCGGCGTCAGCTGCACGACATTGCCCTGCACGTAGGCGTTGTCGGTGGATTCGAAGTGGTTCAGCACCAGCGCCCAGTAGGCGCCGTAGGCGATGCCGCCGACGACGACGGCAGCGGCCACGCCCGTCAGCGCCTTCTTGCGGGCGGGGTTTCCTTGGGGAACAGGAGCGGTTTGGTTGGTTTCGGTGGCCATTGGGGTTCTCCGGAATTCGTTCGTTCGTGTGTTTGTGCGGCGGCGGGGACTAAGCGCCGGCCGATGGTGCAGCGTCGGCGACATAACCGCCGCCGAGGGCGCGGATCAGCGCGATCTGCGTGTCGAGCGCGCGCGCCTTCAGGTCGGCGGCCTGACGGCGCTGATTCAGCACCGTAGCCTCGGCATTGAGCACCGTCAGGTAGGTGCCTAGGCCGGCCTTGTAGCGCTGTGTCGCGAGATCGTAGGCCGACTCGGCCGCGTCCTGCGCGCGCGCCTGCTCGACCTGCTGCCGATCCACCGAACGCAGCGAGGCGAGCTGGTCGGCCACATCGTGCACCGCGTCGAGCACGGCTGCGTTGTAGCTCTCGACCGCGGCATCGAAGTCGGCGGCCTTCACGCGCAGATTGGCGCGCAGGCGGCCCGAGTCGAAGATTGGCAGACGGATCGCCGGGCCGGCGCCGTACTGCTCAGCACCCGACTTGATGAGCCGGTCGAGACCAATGCTTTGCAGGCCGATAAACGCGGTGAGATTGATGTTCGGATAGAACTGCGCCTTCGCACTACTCATGTCGCTCATCGCGGCCTCGATGCGCCAGCGCGCGGCGCTGATGTCGGCGCGACGGCCGAGCAGATCGGCGGGCAGCGCGGCCGGAAGCGCGACGGCCTTCACGGTGCTCAGCGGCACGTTCAGATTGTCGAGCGCGTTCGGCGCCTGCGCGGTAAGCGCGGCCAATGCGTGGCGGGTCAGCGTGATCTGCTCGTCGAGCAGCTCGATCTGCTGGCGAGTCTCGGGTAATGCACCTTCGCCCTGGCGCTGCTCGACCGTTGTGTCAAGCCCGCCGAGCACCCGCTGCTTGATCAGCGACAGTGTTTCGTCACGCTGCTTGAGCGAGCGCACCGCCACGTCGCGCTGCTCGAACAGGCGGCCGAGCTGCACGTAGGTGCGCGCGACATTGCTTGCGAGCATCACGCGCGCCGCCTGCACCTCGGCCTCGGCCGCGCGCTGCGTGCCGACAGCGGCCTCGATAAGGGCGCGGTTGCGGCCGAAGAAGTCGAGCTCCCACGACGCGCCGATCTGCGCCGTGCTCAGCGTATAGACGCCGCCGCCGAGGGGGGGCGGATAGATGCTCTTCGCGCTGAAGCGCTGGCGCGTCGAATCGAACGCGCCGCTGATCTGCGGGCCGTCGGCCGAGCGGGCGCCACCGACTGCGGCCTCGGCCCGCGCGAGGCGCGCCTGCGCAGCCTTCAGGTTCGGGTTGCCGGCGAGTGCGCGCTCGACCAGCGCGTTGAGCGTGGTGTCACCGAAGCTGCGCCACCAGTCGGCGGAGAGCGCCGGTGTCGTGGTCGCGGCATCGAGACCAACCGCGGAGGGGACGCTGAGCTGCGCGGTCGGAGC
Source organism: Rhizobacter sp. (assembly GCA_025360945.1). Lineage (GTDB taxonomy): Bacteria > Pseudomonadota > Gammaproteobacteria > Burkholderiales > Burkholderiaceae_C > LMDS01. The sequence continues at coordinate 2,533 of JANYBE010000546.1, forward strand.
GATGCCGGCGCTGCTAGCGCAACCGGTGAGCGTGAGCACGACGCTGGAGGCGAGCGCCACCGCAATCACGGCGAGTGTCGGCATGGCCATGCGTACCTTGCAGGCGCCGGTCCGGAACATGCCCTCCGCCGCGGCGACTGTCATCGATAGTTGTTGTGGCTTCATTTGCTTAGGCAGTTAATTTGGCGATTTTCCGTGGTGTCGCGGCGGACTGGCGTCAGGTCGCGTCGCGCAACGCGTCGCCGGTGTCGAGCATGCGTTGCAGGTAGGTCTTGAGCGCTTGCCATTCGGTTTTCGAGAAGCCCGCCAGATGAGCATTCATCACCTCGGCGAGCACGGCTGGCACCTCTCGAATCGCGGCCTCGCCTTCGGGCGTGAGCTCGACCTTGACGACGCGCCGGTCTTCGGTCGAACGTACCCGCTTGCACAGGCCCTTCTTTTCCAGCCTGTCGAGGAGGCGCGTCATCGCACCCGCATCGACATTCAACCAGCGCGCCAGCTCGGCGACGGTAGAGCCACCGGTATTGCGCAGGCGCATCAACGGCCCCCATTGCGCGCTCGTCAGCTCGTGCACATCGAGGCGCTTGTCGACCTGGTACACCACCGACATCATGATGCGCTTCATCAGGTAGCCCACGCTCTCTTCGGCGCAATAGGCGTCTGCGCGATAGAAGTCGGCGGGCGGTGCGATGCGGGTAGCAATACGGGTCACGGTGTGGCACTCATCAGGCGATGGATGTGAATATACTTGCCTAGGCAGTATTTGTCAAGGCTCACTCGCAACGGGTACTTTGCCAAGCGGCGGCAGACACGGTGCTCGCCTACACTCGCCGCATGTCCAGCCCCTCCTTGCCGATGCCCGCCACTGCATTACCGCCTGTCGCCGCAGCGCGCGACGTGCGATCGCTCGCCGGGCTGCTGCCGTTCCTGCAGCCGTACTGGGTTGCGATCGGGCTGGCGATACTGTTCCTGGTGCTGGCGGCGATCAGCACGCTGGTGTTTCCGGTGGCGATGAAGTCGCTAATCGACCAGGGCTTCGTAACGGCCGACCCAGGCACGCGGGTGATGGCGATGCGGGATCACTTCTTCGCCCTGTTCGCGGTTGGCGCTGCGTTGGGCCTGTTCTCGGCACTTCGCTTCTACGCCGTCACCTGGCTGGGCGAGCGCGTCACCGCCGACCTGCGCAATGCCGTCTATGCGCACGTGGTGACGCAAAGCCCCGAGTTCTTCGAGAGCACCCAGACCGGCGAGGTGCTGTCGCGCCTGACCACCGACACAACGTTGGTGCAGACCGTCGTCGGCTCCAGCCTGTCGATGGGCCTGCGTAACGCGGTGCTGGGCATCGGCGCGATGACGATGCTGGTGTTCACGAACCCGGTCGTGATGACCCAGGTGCTGGGCATCCTGATCATCGTGGTGCTGCCAAGCCTGTATTTCGGCCGCCGCGTGCGCAAGCTCAGCCGCGCGAGCCAGGACCGCGTCGCCGACACCAGCGCAATCGCCGCCGAGGTGCTGAACGCGATCCCGGTGGTGCAGAGCTACACGCAGGAGCAGCGCGAAGCGAAGCGCTTCGACACCGCGACCGAAGCCGCGTTCGGCACCGCGGTGAAGCGCACCCGCATGCGCGCGTTCCTGGTCGCGTTCATCATCACCGCGACATTCGGCGCGCTGCTGTGGGGCCTGTACCAGGGCACACAGGCCGTGGCGCACGGCGACATCAGCGCCGGCCACCTCGGCCAGACGGTGGTCTACGTGATCATCCTGGTGAGCAGCGTCGCGGTGCTGTCCGAGGTCTACGGCGACCTGCTGCGCGCGGCCGGTGCCACCGAGCGGCTGATGGAACTGCTCAATCTGAGTTCGCCGATTACTTCGCCTGCGCATCCGGTGGCCCTCACCCCGGCCGCCGGTGGCTCGTCGCTGGCACTGCGTGACGTGAGCTTTCGCTACCCGTCGCGGCCCCAGCATGCAACGCTGTCGCACTTCAATCTGCAAGTCGCCCCCGGCGAAACGGTGGCGCTCGTCGGCCCCAGCGGCGCGGGCAAGAGTACGGTGTTCCAGTTGCTGCTGCGCTTTTACGACGTGAGCACCGGCGACGTGCTGGTCGACGGCGTCCCGGTCAAGGACGTGGCGCTACACGCGCTGCGCGAGCGCATTGGCATCGTCCCGCAGGACAGCGTGATCTTCTCGAACGACGCCATGGAGAACATACGCTACGGCCGGCCGCAGGCCAGCGACGACGAGGTGATCGCAGCGGCGAAGGCCGCTTTCGCGCACGACTTCATCCTTGCGCTGCCGGACGGTTACAACACCTTCCTCGGCGAGCGCGGCGTGCGACTGTCGGGCGGGCAGCGCCAGCGCATCAGCATCGCGCGCGCGATGCTCAAGAACCCACCGCTGCTGCTGCTTGACGAAGCCACCAGCGCGCTCGATGCAGAGAGCGAACGTATGGTGCAGGCCGCGCTCGAATCGGCGATGAAGGACCGCACGACGCTGGTGATCGCGCACCGTCTCGCGACCGTGCAGCGCGCCGACCGCATCGTCGTGATGGAAGCGGGCGAGATCGTCGAGACCGGCACGCACGCGCAGCTCTCTGCATCGGGTGGCCTTTACGCGCGGCTCGCGGCCCTGCAGTTCGATCAAGCCGGCGAATCGTGATTCGACATAATCGGGATTCGCCAGCCAAGGAACGCGACGTGACCGACCCCCGCCCTGTTCGCTCCCAGTACGAAGACTTCATGCGCCACGTGCAGACGCACGGCGTGTTCAAGGCCGACCGCACCGGCACCGGCACCACCAGCGTGTTCGGCCACCAGATGCGCTTCGACCTGTCCGAAGGCTTCCCGCTCGTGACGACGAAGAAGGTGCACCTGAAGTCCATCATCCTCGAGCTGCTGTGGTTCCTGCGCGGCGACTCGAACGTGACGTGGCTGAAGGAGCGCGGCTGCACGATCTGGGACGAGTGGGCGCGCGAGGACGGCGACCTGGGCCCGGTCTACGGCGT
>JANYBE010000552.1 GCA_025360945.1 Rhizobacter sp.
GATCCATGAACTCGGCCATCGAAAGTCCGGGTTGAAACTGCACTCGATTCATCGTCATGGTTCACCTCCTGTGGCGGTGAACCCATCTTCATACCTCGGTAGCTCACCAGGTGAGCCTACTGAGGTTCGTCGCTAATCAAGACAACGTTTGACATGAGCGGCTCGCGGAGGCCCCTGTGGCGTCGTTCTCGATCCTCGACGCAATCACCATTTGGCGACACTCGAGCGGGCGGGACTCTCTCACGCCACTAACCATCCGAGCGACCGTTGTGGTCGTCATCGCAGCCATCGAGTCGGACAGCCCGCCTTACCACCTCCTGCTCGGCAACGCAGCCTTCGAGGGGGCGATGGCGAAGCTCGACGAACTACGCAAGGACTTCGTGGCTGGCAAGTCGGTTGCGCGGGGTGCTGACTTTCCCAAGCAGAAGCTGGGCCTCGCGGCCTGAGCCGGCGCGCCGGCCGAAGCCGACACTGACGTCGGACGCAAACCACGGAGGAACATGACACGCGTGCGCTCGCCAGCGATATGGGAAAGACCGTGCTGGCGGTGACACACGATGCGAACTTCGCAACGGCGGCCGACCGCCGCATCGGGATCGTCGATGGCCGCGTCCACATGTCGCGGCCAGCCGCGTAGATTCCGCGGAGCAATTGCCGTTGAGGCCGCTTGCCATTTCTGCGAGCGCCAAGACGCCGTTCATCGCCGACCGGTACTGTTAAGGGTTGTCGGACCCCTGCCGGTGCCGCCCCCGTGCCCACGGCAAGGCGGCGACCAGCGCCGACCTGAGGTAGGTGTCCGACAACCCTCAATTATTTGAGCTTTCCGTAAATCATGACATCGGAACTCCAATGACATGGTGTGTTCCTCCATCATCTCGACTCAATGTCGGACGAGGTCGTGCCCCTCCCTATTCCTTAGCAACCAAGGAGGAACTTGGAAGTGCACGAGCCGCAGCAGCTTCCTGCAACCATTTAGCGATGCGGTGGCCTGAACAGTGGCGCGCTCGACTCATCGTTCCTGGTCGCGTTTTTTTATCGCCGTCAACATCGCTTCGGGGTCGGCCGGTTTTACGAAATCGGCAACTTCTGAATCAGGTACAACGGATGATGAGGGGGCTCCGCGGCCCTGCCCGTGGAGGACTTTAAGAACCTTGGACACCTTCTGCTCAGTCAGCAGATTTATCTGAAGGTCCAGGTGGGCCCGATGCCCAGCCTGTTGGGCCATACGATTTTGTCTTATGAGTACTGCAATGGTTAGGAGCAACGCATTCGCACTGACGATGCCTTGAAGCCAGAAGAATGGGGGCCTGTCGACGTAGACCCAGCCCAGGCGCATGCCCACGCAGTTGGCGACAATCCAGAGGACGATAAACGCCACGGCAAAAGCGAAGTATGCCGGGCTACCGAAGAACGCGCTGATGCGCTCGATGACGACTTGCACACCCGAGAGCGCAGCGTCTTCGCGTTCGTAAAAGGTCGCCAAAACATCCAGGTTCTCTTGCTCCGAGGCGGACAACGCTCCAACTGATTCCGCCCTGGTCTTCTCTTCCTGAGACATCAGCGGACAGTCCACTTGCCGACTATTGGTACGGCCAGTCTCCCGTCGCGCGCTGGGTGGGCGGCGCGCGTTTCGCCGCCTTGAGTCATCACTCCGAAGATGGCGGACATGTCCCGAACTAGCACCGACCACAGTAGGTGCAAGCGAGTGGGCTGTCGCTCGCACTCGGCAAAGAACCAAGTGGCGTCGCATTCCGAAGCGACGTTGGACACCTTGGAACTTCTATCCATTGTCAGGCCTTGATGCTGCCCGGAGGAGCGGTCGCATTACCAAGCGGCGACGGCGGCGACATCCTTGCCGCCGTTCGCGCGGGCCGCGACATCACGTGTGCCATGACTCTCGCCGCAGCGGCCAGTTGTTCCGGCCGCACGGCAGCTGGTTCCACACCGGGTTGGCGCTTGTCGCGGGTCAGAAGGTCTTTGTTCGCGGTGTAGGAACTGGAGTCTTTCGTCATGATCTCCTCCGGGAACTCTGATGTTGACAACGCGGCAAGCTTCTGCCATCCGGATGCCAACTCCAAGTGGCAAAGTCCTCGAAACCAAGTAGGCGTTGTCTGATGCGCATTGGAACGCGGCCGACCAGTGGCGCTTAAGACGCTCGTGCTGACCCGCATCAATCGACGCCACGTTCAATGTGCGGACCGCTCGCAGTCTGAATGGCACGAGCCGTCACGTGCTCGCCGCACAGCTGAGCGAGCCTGCAGCGCGACTCCAATGCTGCGCGGACCGTGAGGGCCGAGAACTGACGGCAATGTTGCAGGCGAGCGCAACACTCGAGCGGTGATGTGCATTGCGGCCACCATGATGGTGCTCGAGATTGCCGCGGGCTTGTCTTACAACTCATGATCCTGCTGGCCGACGGCTTTTACATAAGCTCGCACGCATCGGCGGTTGGGTTCGGCGCGTTCGCGTACGCCGCGGCTCGTCGGTATTCAGCATCAACGCACGCGGTTGGTTGTCGCGTCACTAGGACGCCGACCACAAGCCAATCTGCAAGGCAAGCGCAAGCCGCCAACGGTCAATCGCTAAGGTGCGACGAGCGTTGCGTCGCAGGTGCTGCCTCAGTACGGTCGCACATTGCCACGACCGCCGCAATCTCGCGCTCGGTCGCAGCCAATTCATGGGTTAGGCGATCCAACCGCCCAATGTTCCAGGGCACCGCGCCGTAGGCGATCGCGATCTCTTGCTTCAAGCGAAAATACCGACCAGTCAACTGCTCAAGATTCATTGCGCGGCTCAGCCGTTTCGACTCGTCGGCTCAACCTCGCAAGAGGTGCACGAGTCCATACATGGCAGCGGCGCCGACGCTCAGGACAGTAGTAACGGCGATCAGCAAGAGCTTGTTGCTGCGCTTGTAGGTGCGGTGGAGTGGCGCAAGGTCTGTGTCGAGCACTGACACCGAATACAAACCTGTCATGGACGAAAAGCCCGTCGAGTGTCCGAACGCGGCGAACTCGCTCGGGCGGTCTTCTTGGGGCTCCGCTGCCCAATCGAAGACCGGAAGAGTTTTCTGGAAGTCCTTGGGTTTCGCGGCCATGGCTGAAGTGTCGAAACAATTCGTTGCGCGCGCACCCCCTGCTCGCGGGGGATCGACCCACGACGACTGCGATTGTTGTGACAAGTGCCTCGATACCCAGATGCCCATCGCTTTGCCGCAACCTCAACGTTGACTCTGATGTTCGGCATTGCAGCCAATTGGCAGCAATGACAACAACCGACTTTTCAGCATGACCGCGAACGCAGACCAAGCCTGCAAGGCAATCACGTTCGAGCCGGCAGGCGCTGAGTTTGACCTTGCAAAAGTGGTGTCTGCGGTGCCGGAGCCGGAGCCGAGCGTCTACGCGCTCATGCTCCGCCGGTCTCAGTGCCATCATGTCAGCCGCAGGTCGTTGGGCTGCATCTCTTCCCACACGCCCGTTTCAGTCGGATCGATTCGCACGGATGAGCTTTCCACCGGGTCCCCGCGCAAAGGGCGGGTCCTCACTGTGACGCTTGGCTCACATCGCGGCCATTTATGTCGGGGATACACGTGCCAACATGACGATCCGGCTCGACACGCTTTGATATTCCATTGCAGCTTTGCCTGCCTGCGCTCGGGATGTGCGAGCGAGGGCAAGATCCGTTAGAGCGAAGCGATGAGAACAAGCCACGCAAACGGTACTGGCGCAACTCGCTGTCGCCAACGCGCCGGGCGAACTCAAGGGGCTCCAACCGCGCCGCCGCGATGTGTGTCAGCTGCGCACTTCCCGCCGGTAGCGCCCCATGAGGCCGCACGAATTGCACTCCCCGGCGGCGGCCGAGGACGAGGCGAGATGCCTGAAAGTTCGTTTAGTAGCCGCCGCCGCCTGCCAACGCCCGCGGCCAGGGACTTGTCAACCGTGAGGTGGTTCTACCTTGCGAGAGCGGCTGGCCGGCGTCAACTAGTGAGTCCGCCGGACTTAGTCATTGTCGCCAACCAAGCGGCTGGTCTCGGGCTCTGCAAAGAGGATGTAGGTACAAACCCGCTTGGCAGCAACGCGACCAAGCCCGCCGTCGCCGAGATCACGTGCGGTGCAGTATCGAAGCGGACCTCATCCCGGGCGAGCGAACCCGAATCGGCGAAATCGGCTCCGACGATCACAGCAAGAATCCCACGCGCGCCGCGACGCCGGCAAGGCACACAAGGAAACGTGGCGTGAGACTCGGTTGGCAGGCCGACCGCATGTTGCCTCCGAGCGCGCCATGCACGCACTCCGCTCCATGCGCCTTCAGGTCGAAAAGCAGCGCGTGGTGAATCGATGTTAGGGGTTCTATCGGCGCGGCACGGGAGTAGCATAACTTCTCGGGAGCATTGAGTCCGCTTCCGGGAGAGTTGTTCGGGAGGTGTGAGTGCGTATGCCGAAGGCACCAGCGCCAGTGAAGCCTATCTGGCGCATCAGCGAGGACGCGCCCCTGGGTGAGTGGGTCGATTCCGGCTCGACCTCACCGCCGCGACCGTCTCGCATAGATCTACCCGAAGTCTCGTCGGGCAGTTGGGTCACGTCGTCCTACGACCTCTTGAAGGGCGCTGACATAGTCGAAGGCGACGACAGCGTACGCGGAGAACTTTTCGATGAGTTGTTCGGGACAAAGCCAGCAGTGATCAAGCCTTCCAGGAAATAGTGCTGAGTTCGGCCACGGCTCGGTTGAGGGTGTCGTGGTCGCGCATCTTGTGCGCTTCATGAATGACGGGATGGAGGAACACCGCTATGTTCTGCATTGCGTGCCGTTGACCGTCGCGCGCACCGACTCGTGGCAGCACTGTCCTACTGCGCGGTTCGAAACGCACTTTCTCGCTTCGGCGAACGCGCTGTTCGAGGCCTATAGACTTGCGACTAGCTTTGAGGACTAGCGATGTTCGACTTTCGTGGCATCAACGTGGCGTCCGACCGGCTTCGCGGTCGTTCAGACCACTGTCTTGCGCTTCTGGGGCGAGGCCCTTGTGCTCGCAAGGATCGAGCAGCGACTTTCTGAAGTCATTGAGTAGCTTCGCCCACTCGTCAGGCCAATTGCAGAATCATTGCGGAGTCGACGGCGGCTCGGTGATCGGGCTCGAGCCGTTGATTAACGGGCCGAGAATTGTCAGTCTTCCAGCAGAAAATCAAGGGAGTGTCCGAATTTTTGTGTTCGAGGCGGATTGTTGAATTCGTCTTTGCTTGATAGTCTTTGAACAAAGGCCCCTGCCAGGCCGCCGGAGGCGCCCCCGGTTGAGCCATGTATTTCATGGTTCAACCCAGTTGACGGGCGGCCTGCGTGAAGCGCTCCTCGTAGAGTATCGCGAACTGGTTCATTGCCTCCTTCCAGTTGTGCACCGCGCGGCCCCAATCGGCGGTGATGTTGCGCAGTGCCAACCAGATCAACTTGGTTGCCGAGTCGTCGCTGGGGAAGTGACCGCGCGACTTGATGATCTTGCGCAGCCTGGCGTTGATGCTCTCGATCGCGTTGGTCGTGTAGATCACGCGGCGCACCGCCGGCGGGAACGCGAAGAACGGGATCACGCGGTCCCAGGCGCGACGCCACGCTGCCACGACCGTAGGGAACTTGCGGCCCCAGGGGCCTTGCTCGAAGGCGTCCAGCTCGGCCAGTGCGGCCTCGGCGCTGGGCGCCGTGTAGATCGGCTTGATCGCCGAGGCCAGCAGCTTGCGGTCCTTCCAGCTGACGTAGTCCAAGCTGTTCCTGATCAGGTGCACGATGCAGGTCTGCAGGGTCGTGGCCGGGAACACCGCCCCCAGCGCCTCAGGCATGCCCTTCAAGCCATCGGTGACGGCAATGAGGATGTCGCCCACGCCACGGGTCGTGCTGACAGCGGCTCATGGCCGCGTGCTTCGGTAGGCACGCTCCTACAAGTTGTCGCCAGGCGTTCGGCCGCGAAGGCAGACCAAGCCTTCAAGTCAATCACGTTCGAGTTGGCTGGCGTTGCGCGCGCGCGCTAAGCTTGCCGGTCTCGAGTCCATCACGTTCGTTTCGGGTCGTCGCAAGACTTGAGCAGGTACGCCTAGCGAGAGCTGCCCGGGAGGATCCGTGGCCGGGTGCAAATATTGATCTGACTGACTGGCTAGCCCACGGACAAAACCATGCGTCGCTCTCCTGCCGCAGGCGGGTGATCGCTCGGGTGAAGTCTGTCGGCCAAGTGCGCTTGACGACGATCGGAAAATGGACTCCGACGGTCCGCGATTCTTCGGCTTGCGTGCAGATACGCTCCGTTGGGCGGCATCTCTTCCCACACGCCCGTTTCGGTCGGGTCGATTCGCACGGATGAGATTTCCACCGGGGATATTGCGGAGTTCGATCTTCTTGCGGAGCGGTGACGCGCAGGTTGGAGTGTGGCCGCATCGTCGACCCATCGGATGGCCTCGCTGAGTGCAGCAAGAGCGGCCTCGCTTTCGGTTGCGAAGCATGGCAGGGCAAGCGCTGCCGCGTAGTCAATCTGCACAGGCTCGGCTCCGTGCGTGATGACCAAGAATGCCAGAAAGCCTTCATCCTGGGTGGCTTGTGGTGAACACTTCAGGGTGTATCCCTTGTACTTCTCTATGAATGGCAACTTCATCGTTTGTCCCCCAGAGTTCAGATACTCCATGCCAAAAGCGGCTGCACGGTAACGAGTGGCCCACGATCAGACCCATGTGGGCAGACGACTAAATTACGCGAAGCCACTCGCTCCCGCCCACGCCAGATGGAACTGAACAACGCGCGTCACGTCAGCCCATAGTCGGCGAGTCAGTGTGGATGCGGCGTAGGAGGATGTCGCGCGCGCGTGTCAGTGCTTCACGACGCGTGCCACACACTCAGCTGCGTTGCGCAGACTTGAGGCCTTGGCGCGAAGGCCGATCGAGATGGTGGGTGCAGTTCGCGGATTTGTTTACCGCCCCCAGAGTCATGACCTGAGAACCGACGTCGGAATGTTAGAACCGCGCAATCTTGCCCGTCACGGTGATCATGAACATCGGCTCCCAGCTCGGATCGAGAAACACGATCACTTGAATCCTCGCGATCTGGAACAACCCGGCGGCAGTGAGCATCCATTCAGGTACCCAATTGCGTGCGCTGAGCGTTGGCTCATCGGCGCCAGGCTCGGAGATATACACCGGACAGAATGCGAGCCAGCCGAGGTGTGTGAAGAGTGTGCCCATCTCTCGCCGCGGTACTTGGTTGAAGATTGCCATGGGTTCATCCGGGGTTGCCGAGCACATCAATCGTGCGCTGGAGTTCAAGGACGGCGAATGTCAGCACCGGCATGCGACTCAAGAGCCTGACGGATCGTTGGCAGATCCGCCGAACATCGCCTGATTCCTCATAGACTGCGGCGCCATTGCTATGGCTGCCTGCCCTGCACTTGCGCGGGAGTGCGCTTCCGCTGAGCAATTCACCGCCACGGTCGGGTCGAGGTCTGCGGCATCGTGAATGTTCGCAGCAGCGCATCGCACCGCCGTGGCGATGCTGGCCGTCGACCGAGACTCCTTCAGCCGGCCCGCGAACATGACCAGCCAGGCGTGAGAGGAATGCGCACTGGTCAGTGCGCCCACAGCATCACGCCAAGGGTCACGACGAGCATCAGCATGATCGAGAAGACACTCGCAATGCCGTAGGTGAATCTGCGTGTGGCCTTGCGGTCGGTGTCGGCGGTCGACCGGGTGTCAGGTCTGTTGGATGTCAAAGGGCCTGAGTTCATCGAACCAAGGCCGGATTCAGTCGAGGCGTGGCTGGCGGAGTTCATATCGTGGCCCTCGGGAATCACACCCAGCCTGACTGCGCCGGGCGACGGAGCCTTGGGATCGACTGCGAACCTTCAGGCCTCGTGTCACCATTCAATCCGTGCACGCGTCCTCAGTCTGTGCGCTGCCGCACTTAACCCACCGGTAGCGGCGAGCGGGTCGCGATTCATGGTGCACGGGCAGTACGCGCACATGGGTGGACCCGCGCCCGTGACTTTGCACGTCGGTCTCGCCGAGAGTCACGGGCACTATCGTCTTGATCGAGTCCCATGCGACTGCGAGCTTCCGCCCTCGGCTTTGCTCGCGTCTCGCGTGCCACACTTGCCCAGGGCAGTTTGACCGTCTTCGACCAGTTCTACAAAGCGCTCGGCACCGAGGGTGTCATCGATAAGCTGGACGCGCTGGTGGAGCCAAGATCTTCGAGAACGATGGAGAAGCACACTGCAGAAAAGTGAGGGCATCCGATGTCGCAGATCGCCTTCGGCGGTGCGCAAGTTACGCGGCATCCGGATCAAGGTTCGATACGCAAACATTTCGCGTAGAGGTTCCAGACGCGCAGGTAGCCACCGCGCCCAGAAAGAAGCTCGGCCGGCTCACGTCTCGCCCGACGCCCCCGCTTCACCGGGCGGCAGCTCTAGTGCGTAGATCTCCGCCGCCTCCTCGGGACCGAGATCGCCGGCATCGGCGTAGGTCTGCAATGCACGCTCGTTCGCGCCGGCCGGGTGAATACTCGGCATGACCGTGCCCAGTTTGTTCAGGAAGCGATCCACCCATTGCGACTCGGAGAGATGGTGCGGCATGGCAACTCCTTTCGCGACCATCGTAGCGCGATTGCTTCGACCCGTCGCTGGCCGCTGCATTGGCCGATCGCGCGTTTGACCTCCCACGACACGGCCGCGCGTCAGGTGCCGGCCAAGTTCAGGGACGGCTTTATGTACCGCGACCCGGTCAACCGCGATTTTTTCACCGAGGCGAGCAAACCGGGCACGCGCGCAGCCCTCTCACCAAGCTAAAGCGGCGTCCGCGCCTGAGCCTAGCTCAGATGCAACGCCCCGGCACCGAACAGGCCAACGAGACCTATCACGATCAGATAGATCGCGACGATGAAGTTCAGCAGCTTCGGCATGACCAATATCAGAATGCCGGCCAGCAACGAGATCAGTGGTGTAAGGCTAAGGTGCATGTTCATGTGATTTCCGATTCTGTTGGCGGTGATGGGCGCTTATCTTACGAGTGGGATTATGGAGGTCTCCTTCAGAGGCGTGGTCCGTGCGCACCGAGTCTGACCTGGGTCGTTCACGGCGCCATCGGGCGGCATCGCAATTCACCGTAGTAGGAGTCCTACGCGTTCGACCGCGGGCGTCGTTGGAGTCCAACGTTCTTCCGGGTCAACGCTTGAGCCCAAGCGTCAGCACACCGGCTGCCACCATGCCGATTCCCGCCCACTCACGTAGAGACGGACGCTCGCCCAGAAATACGACGGCGAACACGGCGACCAACACCAGGCTCAGCTTGTCGATCGGTGCGACCTTCGAGGCATCGCCGACCTGCAGCGCGCGAAAGTAGCACACCCACGATGCCCCGGTGGCCAGGCCGGAGAGTCCGAGGAACAGCCAGGTTCGCGCAGACAGCGTGAGCGGATTGCTCCATTTCCCGGTCTGCCAAACAAAGACCGCCAGCACGACCATGATGACGGCGGTCCTCACCAGCGTCGCGAGATCCGAGTCGACACCTTGAATGCCGATCTTGGCAAAGATCGCGGTGAGTGCGGCGAACGCGGCCGACGAGAGCGCCCAGTAAACCCAGGGTGACGATGTTGTCATGTCGCAACTGTGCCTGAAAAACCGCGCAGAGGGCACTCCGTGCATGCAGGCATGCTCTGCGGTTGCGGCCAAGCGCGATGCCGCAAACGATGATCGCGACCGAACCGATCAGAAAGCCGAGCACGCCTTCTTCGAGCGCGATCAGCATCTGCACCCACAATGAGCCTGCGAGGTGCCCCCAGTCATTCACGCATAGATCTGTCGACCGACAAACGCAAGGTCCTCCGAAGAAGAAAGGATCGGTCCAGCCGAGTTCCGCCGCCGCCTCCCACGCGCCGACCACACTCGGCGATGAAGATCAGCGCAGCGCGATCACGATGCCACGGCGCCGCTGCTGTGCGACCCGCGCGCGCTGCTCGATGGCCTGCGTCGAGTATCTGTGCCAACAGGGGTATTGCTGACGTCGCTGTTGCAGTCATCACGCGGCCCTCAGTGCGAAAGCGTCGGCATGTCGCGCTGGCAGATTCGCACCAGTTCGCGCAAATCCTCCCAGATTCGCCGCGCGATCTCGACGAACCGCGGCGCTGGTCGGATCGCGACCAGCCGGCGGCTCTGCAGCTCGCTAGACTTGCATCCGATGCAGCAGGTTCGCGCGCACACAGGCCGATCTCGATGCGCGTGTTGCTCTTGCGCGCCTGCAGCCCGACCAGCGGCTGGATCGCTCGATCAGTGCATCGACGCTGATCGCCTCACGCGCGCTCTCGCGCCTGCGCACGAAGTCGTGCACGCTCTTGATCGCACGTTTCGGCCTGTTCGGCAATGCGCTGCGCCGCCTGGTGCATCATCGGCCGCAGGTCGGGCTCGGGTGGCTCGCCCCTGGCCTGCGCATCCATCATGTTCAGCGAGCCTGTGGCATACGCGGCGATCGTGGACAGCGCTGGTTCAATTCGTGGCTCAGCAAGGACGCCATTCCCCGACTGTGGCCAGGCGCGCCGTTGCCTGCAGCAGCTACTGCTGCTGGCGCGAGCTCTCTTCGACTCTGCACTGCGCGCTGAGGTCGAGCACGGCAGTTATCCAGCCGTTGTGGCGGCCGCTGCTGCTCAGCAACGGTGCCTCGAAGATCATGGCCGGAAATCGTTCGCCCTTCTTGCGCATGAAAGTGGTCTCAAAGGCCTCGCGCGACTGCGCAGTCGGCGTGCTCGCCAGACGCGATGCCTGGCGGCTTCGATATGCATCGAACTGCTCCGGTGGCCCGTATGGCGGTGGTTCCCGGTCTATCAGTTCATCCGGCTCGAAGCCGACCATCGCGAACGCCGGGTCGTAGGCGACGCTGCCATCCAGATCGCGCGCCCGCGGTCAGGTGACGACCGAGTCCTCCATCGCCTTGCGAAACGCCAGCGCCTCGGCTAGCGCCGACTCGGCCCGCGCTCGCTTGCGCACGTCGCGGCTGAGCAGAACCACCACGCCGAACAGCGCCTGCGACAGGCCGATCACCAGGCCGGTAACGAGATCGGGCACCAGGCTTGGGCTGGTCGCGGCGCTGTCCAGGCGCAGCTGCATGTCGGTGCCGGGCAGGCTGATGGTCCGGCTCGCGCGTTACACGCCGGCCCCGACATGCTGGCGGCTGTGCGCGAGACGTGCACCGTCGCCCTCGACGAACGACAGGTCGTTCCCCGGTGCCAGCGACGGGGCCGACAGCTGGTCCAGCAGGCCCGGCAGCGAATAGCTCGCGATGACGTAGTCGACGATGCGTCCGGCGTCGCGCTCGGCGACGCACAAGTCCATCATCTCAACGCCCGTACCTTCGGTCTGCGGGACGAAATAGCTGCTCGAATACGTCGGACCCCCGCGCCGCTGGGTGGCCGCGCAGGCGGTCGGACCGATGGCCAGCCCGACCAGAATGAACAGCATGCCGAGCACGACCGGGATGAAGCCGGCGCCCATCCGGTTGAGTGTGCCGATCCGGTAGGTCACACCGAGTGCGAGCACGCCAATGCCCAGCGCGATCACAGCAGCGAATCCTTGTGGTCCATGCTCTGGGCCTTGAGTCGTGACATGCGGAAGACTCCAAGTTGGGTTCGCATTGAGTCGTCAAACGCGATCTCAGTCTAGGCTGTCGGCCCCAGCGTGCCGTGTGGGAAGTACGTAGTCGCAAGCATCGGCTGGACGATCGCCACGCAGCTTTCATGCGCTGTTAGCAGTGACGATAATTTGCCAACCACAAGGCAAGAGAAATAATCATGTTTTTAGCGCCCGGGCTTCGCGCCGTCCTCGTCGAGACCGACGCGTTGACTCGCCCAGCAAAATTGGCCCGCGCCGAGACCCGAAGCGCGCGCAACGGCCAGCCGTCGGATCGACACCGTAAAGACGCACATTGAGGAGCCCGCATGGACGGTCAGCCCGACCTAGAGTCGAACCCGAAGCCCACACTCGTCTACCCGTTCGAGCCGCCCGCGCGCGGCCGCACCATCGAGGTCGCGCCCGGCGTGCACTGGATCCGCATGCCGCTGCCGTATGCGTTGAATCACATCAACCTGTGGGCGCTGGACGACAGCACCGGCTGGGCGCTGGTGGACACCGGCGTGCGCAACGAGGAGACCGCGCTGGTCTGGCGCGAGCTGTTCGCGAATGCGCCCGACGAGCGGCCGTTGACGCGCGTCATCGTCACGCACATGCACCCCGACCACGTCGGCATGGCCGGCTGGCTGACGCGCAGGTTCGGCGTGCGGCTGTGGATGACACCGCTTGAGTACCTGAGCTGCCGCGTAATGGCGTCCGACTCGGGTCGCGAGGCGCCCCCCGATGCGGTCGAGTTCTTTCACCGCGCCGGCTGGGGCGCCGCCGCGATCGAAACCTACCGCGCGCGCTTCGGCAACTTCGGCAAGCACATCCACCCGCTGCCCGACAGCTTCCAGCGTCTGACCGACGGCGACGAGCTCGTCATCGGGGCGAACACCTGGCGGGTCGTCGTCGGCACCGGCCATTCGCCTGCCCATGCCTGCCTGCACTGCCCGGCGTTGAAGCTGCTGATCTCGGGTGACCAGGTATTGCCGCGCATCTCGTCGAATGTGTCGGTGTATCCCACCGAGCCGGATGCCGACCCGATGCACGGCTGGCTGGCTTCGCTGGCCAAGCTCAAGCGTGAGGTGCCCGACGACGTGCTTGTGCTGCCGGCACACAACGAATGTTTCCGCGGTCTGCATGCGCGCCTCGATGCGCTGGCCGCGGGGCAGCAGCGCTCCCTCGACCGCTTGCGCCGCTCGCTGCTGGAGCGCAAGCGCAGCATCGATGTCTTTGGCGCCTTGTTCGCACGAGGCATCGCCGAAGCCGACTTGTCCCTGCTCGGCATGGCGACCGGCGAAAGCCTCGCCTGCCTGAACTACCTGATTCATCGCGGCGAAGCCAGCCGCGAGATCGATGCCGACGGCGTCGCCTGGTACCGACTGATTGAGCCGCGGGCCTGACGTCGTTCGAGGGGCGCCGGGCCGATCCCAAGGAGCCGCACGCCCCGTTCGGCGGGTGTCGCCGATACTCCGGCGCCGGATGCTTCGATTAGGCCGGGCGATGAACGCGAAACCGGTCAAGCAAGGCGCGACACGTGGTCTGCGCATGCGTCTCCAAAAGGCCACTCACTGGACAGGAAGACATGAGCCGCTCGCACAGTGAGTTCTCGACGATGGCCAGCAATGCGCCGGGGACACCATGGCGCATCTCGCAGAGCGTTTCGATGTCGAACGTGGCGAGTTCGGCCACGGCCCAAGCGGCCAGTTCGCGGTAGCCCGAGGCATGCATCGGCATGCCGCCATGCTCGAAAGCCTGCAGGATGTAGCCAGCCATCAACATCTGGTCGGACATGAGCCCGGGTTTGGATATTCGGTGCATGTCCGGGTTATCGGTCCGTCCCGGCAAACCTGAATTTCCCGGGGGACACGGCACGGTGCGGGCGCGTTTGGGCTCAAGACTGACGCGCCCGCGTCGATTACCCATCGTTGAACGGATTCAAAGACGTCCTGGGGCGCGTGAGCGCGCTTCTCGACCGCGGTTCGGTGTCGCTGCCGGAAGCATCGACCATTCTGGCCAGATTCATGCAAGGCCAGCTCGGTTGTTCACGCCTGAGCGTGTGGGCCCTCGAGGGCGAGGCCGGGCAACGTGTGATGCGGCGCATCGGTGGATTCGATGCGGCCACCGACACCCCCAACACCGGGCCGGCGGTGCTCAGGGATGCCGAGTTCTGCGCCTACTTTGACGCTCTGAGTCGCAAAGGAATCTACGCCTGCAACGACACCCTCGCCGACGAGCGACTCGCGGCCATGCGCGACAGCTACCTCGTACCGCACGACATTCGGGCCTCGCTCGACGTCGCCATGGGCGTGAATGGAAATGCCACCGGCGTCCTGTGCTGCGCCCTGCAAGGCGCGACGCGACACTGGTCGCAGCAGGAAGTCGCGCTGCTCAAGCGCTACGCCGACGAGTTCTCGCTGCGCCGCGCACGGCGGCGTGCGCACGAGGGCAAGACGTTGACGCTGATGAAAGAGCTCATGCAGCGCGTTGTCGAGCATTCCCAGCCCGCCGGGACCGCCGCCATAGAATCCGCCTTGCCGCTGCGGCCGCGACGGATTCATCGTTCCAACCCCATACGGCAACCGCAAAGAAGACGACCAAAATCAACGCGCCGAAGAAGGCCCCGAAGGCCTCCGCACCAGCATAAGACGGCCAAGGCCGTGACGGCGGTGAAGCCGATCAAGACCACGTCCAACAAGACCTCCCTCGCCGCCCATCTGGCCGAACAGGCCGGCGTCGAGGTCAAGGCGGCCAAGGCCCTGCTCGCCGCACTCGAAGCCACCGTACTCGCGTCGGTTCACACAAAGGGAATGGGCGGCTTCACGCTGCCGGGTCTGCTAAAGGTCGCGCCCAGAACATCCCCGCCCAGAAGAAGCGCCTGGGCAAGGATCCGTTCACCGGTGCAGAGCGCATGTTCGCGGCCAAAGCCGGCGACGACAAACATCAAAGCCCGCGCGCTGAAAGAAGCTGAAGGACGCCGCGCTGTAAGCACAGGCGCCCCCGGCCTGCGAAGATCGCGGGCGTGCGTGACTTCATGCTCATACGGAGCCCGAACATCGTCGTCGCCTGCGTCCGCTGCGCCGCGATATTCATACACTCCGGACCAACGACTTTCCTGCGGCCCCGACCCCATGCTGTTCACTTCCGCCATCGCGCTCTCCGGCATGAACGCCGCACAGGCCGGCCTGCAGGCGTCCGCGCACAACATCGCGAATCTGGGCACAGACGGATTCCGACGCCAGCGCATCGAACAGTCGTCCCGTGTCTCGGGCGGCGTCTCACTCTCGCAGGCATCGGAACCCCGCAACTCGCCGGAGACCGACATGGTGGGCGAGTTGCAGGCCAAGAACGCGTTCCTCGCCAACCTCGCAGTGTTCAAGACCAGCGATCGCATGCTGGGTTCGCTGCTCGACGTAGCGACCTGAACGCTGCGAAATGGACGGCTGCACGCCCCCTGTTCGGCGCGTCCAGTGAGCCCGCACGGTGCAAGCTTGAGGTTGCGCATTTCCTTGTGCAGGGACCCCGCGTGATCAAACCCGTTGTGCTCTTCCTGTCGCTGCTGTCGGCCTGCGGCATCGCCTTGGCCGATCCGGGCTACTACGTCGTCACCGCCTATGACAACGAAGGCCAGAGAACCGTCGATCTGCGCTACTGGACCGTGAAGTCGGCCGGATCGCCGGCCACGCTGTGGCCCGAGATCGGCCTAGGCTTCGGCGTCACGAGCCGCTGGTATACCGAACTCTATGCCAGCTTCATCGGCACCATGAGCACGGCCTTCAAGAAGGACACTTTCAACTGGCAGAACGAATACTTGCTGACGCAAGGCCAGTACCCGATCGATGTGGCCGTCCACGCCGCGCTGATCAAGGGCGCCCAAGCCGACGACGGCTACGCGCTGGAGTACGGGCCGGTGCTTCAGACCGACATCGGCAGAACCCAGCTCAACGCCAACGTGTTCTTCGAGCACAGCTACGGCGGGTATGCCTCTGGCCATACTCAGATGAAATACCAGTGGCAGGCCGAGTACCGCTGGAAGCCGATGCTGCACTTCGGATTGCAGGGCTTCGGCGAACTCGGCGACTGGAACCACTGGTCGACGCGCGACCAGCAATCGCACCGCACTGGCCCGGCGATCTTTGGCAGCCTGCCGGTGGGAGGCGGGCAGAGCATCCTCTACCAGGCCGCCCTCCTCAAGGGTTCGACCTATGGGGAAAACGCCACCATGTTCTCGATGCGCATCCAGTACGCGTTCTAGGACGACGCGTAGCGACAGGCGCGCTGCGAAGTCCCGGCGCCGGACCGCGGGGAATCCAGCACCGAAGCAGATGCGGTGGCGTCCAGGAAAGCCGCGTAGTCAGGGTCCAGATCGCAGGTGTACGCGTGCGCGGCGACGGCCCGCATCACCGCACGCGGCCACTGAATATCGGGCCGCAACGTCGTCAGACGCATTGCGAACCGGCCAAGCCAGAGGTGGGTTGAGTCCTTGCACAGCATGTACCGATGTTGGGTGACCCACGGTGCGCCGCGCGTAGGATGAAGTCGCAAGTGCGAGTCGGCGCGGACCGGCCGCGCCTTTATTCGACCGCGTCGCCCTCAGTGTTGCCACGCGCTTCGTCGTGTCCTACACCGACTGGCGACGCGGGCCGACAGCGCCCGGAGGTTCGAACAGTCACAGTGTTTGTCAGCCTTCCACTCGCCCGCGGACCCAGCCATGACGCACTTTCAGCTGACTCTTTGGACTGTCACATTCAGCTTTCGTGCACAGACCGTGCTGCTGGCAGGCGCCGCGGGGATCGGTGGATTGCTCATCATGTCCGCCTACGTCGACACGCTGCAAGAATCGGTGCAACGTGGTGAAGCGCTGCGGCAACTGCAGCGGGCAGGCCCGACCCCCGCCGCAGCCGCGCGGGGTGAGTCGGCCCGACGTAAGTCGCTGACGCCCGGCCTCGTCGCGTTGAGCCGCAACGAGCGCTGAGGACCCCGCGAGAAACCCCGCCAGAGGCCTCCCGGCAAGCCTCTGGCGACAATGCGGGAATGACCGAACCCGCAGTACCCATCCCGCGCGGCGCAGTGCCCGCGCTCTCGCTTGCAGCGTTCGCGAGCGGCATCTCGTTGCGCCTCACCGATGCGCTGCTCCCGCTGTTCGCTCGCGAGTTCGACATCACACTCGGTCGCGCGGCGAACGCGATCACCGCGTTTTCGATCGCCTACGGTGCTTCGCAACTCTTCTTCGGCCCGCTCGGTGACCGCTTCGGCAAGTACCGCGTGATCGCCTGGGCCTGCGCCGCTTGCGCGCTGACCGCTTCGCTGTGCGGCTTGGCGCGGGGCTTCGCGCAGCTTGAGCTGGCGCGATTGCTGGCCGGCGCGACGGCCGCGGCGATCATCCCGCTGGCGATGGCGTGGATCGGCGACGTCGTGCCCTACGACAAGCGCCAGCCGGTGCTCGCGCGCTTTCTGATCGGTCAGATCCTCGGGCTGTCGACCGGCGTGTTCGTCGGTGGCTTCGCGGCCGGCCACCTCGACTGGCGTGTGCCGTTCTTCGGCATCGGCCTGGGCTTCATCGCGATCAGCATCGCGCTGTTTGCGCTTGACCGTCGGCTGCCGCCGCGCGCGCGCGTGATAAACCGCGGCCAGGGTCACGCGCTGCGGCGTGTCGCAAGCGAGTTCGCGCAGGTGTTCTCGCGCCCGTGGGCGCGCGTCGTGCTGCTGACGGTGTTTCTCGAAGGCGCCTTTCTCTACGGCGCATTCGCGTTCATTCCCGCGCACCTGCACGGCCACTTCGGCCTGCCGCTCGCGGCCGCGGGCTCGACGCTGATGCTATTCGGATTCGGCGGGCTGTTGTTCGCGATCGCGTCGGCAGCGCTGGTGCGCCGGCTCGGCGAGGTCGGCCTAACGATGTTCGGCGGTCTGCTGCTCGCCGCATCGCTGCTCGTGATCGGCTTCGCGCCCGTGTGGTGGTGGACGCTGCCCGGTTGCTTCGTCGCGGGCCTGGGGTTTTACATGCTGCATAACACGCTGCAGATCAACGCGACCCAGATGGCGCCGGAGCGGCGCGGTGCCGCGGTGTCGGCGTTCGCGTCGTGCTTCTTCATGGGCCAGGCGGTTGGCGTCGCGGTGAACGGCACGCTGGTCGCACTGATCGGCACCGGCGCGGTGATCGTCGGCGGTGCGGTCGGCGTGCTCGTGGTCGCGCTGGGCTTCAGCCGCTTGCGCGCGACGCGCGTCGCGGCTGCATAACGCTTCGGCTCGAACGTGGCCGGCGCCGGACCGCTCCCAACCGGCCGCGCACCCGGCGACGGGTGCCTGGCTAGCGCGCGCGCGGGGGTCGCTGCCCGCCACCCGCTGGCCCTGGACGTCGCTGTCCGCGCGGATCGATGGCAGGCTGCCGGCGCGAGCGCTCCTCGGCCTCGCCGCGCGCGATCTCGAGTAGGCCGTCGAGTTCCTCGTCGGCGACGCCCTTGAGCACGCAGAAGTTCGCACGCGTCAGCGTCGTGGTCTGGAAGTCGCGCAGCAGACCGGCGCGATTGAAGCGCTGCTGCTCCTCGAGCTCGCGGCGCGACTCGTTGCTGGCACGGCGTCGCGCGAGTTCGTCGAGCGCGATCTGGCGGTGCTCGGCACTGACCTCGCCAGCGGGCTGACCATCGAGATCGATGCGATGCGGCGCCTTAGCGACCGCGATCAGGTACGAGGTGCTGCCAGTGTGGCGCCGAAAAAAGGCCGACAGCACCTGTTTCGTGAACACTCCCGGCGCACGCTCCTGAATGTCGACCTGGATGCGCAGCTTGAGTGGCTTCACGGCGCCCGCGAAGAGCGCCGGGAACAGGGCCTTAAGCTGCTGCGCGCAAGCGGCCGGAGTCAGCTCGGCGGGCGGCGGAGAGGTCGAAGTCATGGATCGCGTACGGAACGTGGAAGCCCCGGATTGTGCCTGCGGAGAGCGTAAGGTCCAGATGCGTGGCCACGCGGTCGTTCACCAGCGGCGCGTGCTTGAGCGGCCCGAGGCGCCCGGCACCGCTAAATTCGCAGAGCTGGGCATGCGGCAATGCGGCGCTCAGCAGCTCGACGACGCGCCGCGCAGCAGCAGGATCGGCATCTTCAGTCGGGCCAGCAGACCTGGCCCCCAGGTCGCGGCAAACAACGCGTCGAAGTGGCGTCCGACGGTGGCAATGCGTGAGCGCAACGCCGCCTGCTGCGCCGGCGTCATGGCCGCCCACGTGCCCGCCTGGCCCCAATATTCGATTAAGTGCGGCGAGGCTTCGCTGAGGTCGCCGCGCGTCACGCCGGCTGCCACCGCGTTGGCCACGTCGCGAATCTCGGCCAGCGCCGCATCGCCGCATCGTACGGCGCCATGGCGTCGATGTGGGCGCGGTGCGCGAAGAGGTCGTCCTGCGGATCGGGGATTTTGAGGTGCATCGGTAACGCCATCGGGGGCGACGGATCGTCGCCAAGTGTGTTTCAGGCCGGCTTCATCGCGGAGTTTCATTCGTTTCAAGTCATGCGCCCGCCCTTGGCCGAGGCCGCGATCAACGCCGTCAGGCGCTTGTCGCGAGTGGCCTGCCGCTTGGCACTGAGGATGCGCAAGACCACGAGCTTGCGGTAGCTCGGCGGCTGCGCTTCGAAGAAGGCCCAGGCCGCCTGGTACTTTCGAAACCGCGCCTCGTCGACCGGCGCCAGCGCCACCGACCCGCTCAGTTCATACAAGTACGTGCGCGACTTCGCTTCGCGCCGGTGCGAAAACGCCTCGATTCCCGCCGCCGCCGCCGCCAGCCTCGACCAGCACGCGCACGCGCTCGATGTTGAAACGCGCTCCCGATGGAGCTCGGCTTGTGCGGGGTGAAGCAGCTCTGGTACGCATACGCGTCTGCGCGTTCCGCGCCAGCCACGCGCGAAACGCCTCGGGTGTCTCAAGAAAACCGGATCGGCCATCTACGCCGGTGCGCGCAACCTGAAGCGCTGCAGCTTGCCAGTCTCAGTGCGCGGCAGCGCGCTGCGGAACTCAATCGCACGCGGGTACTTGTAGGGAGCGATTCGCGCCTTCACGAAGTCCTGAAGCTCGCGCACCAGGGCATCGCCCGTCGCGTGTCCAGGTCGCAGCACAACGAAGGCCTTGACGATCTGGCCGCGCTGCTCGTCGGCAACACCAATCACCGCGCACTCGGCAACGGCTGGGTGCGTGAGCAGCGTCTCTTCGACCTCGGGCGAAGCGATGTTGTAGCCCGCCGAGACGATCATGTCGTCGGTGCGCGACTGGTAGTGGAAGTAGCCATCGGCGTCCATGAAATACGCGTCGCCGGTGAGGTTCCAGCCGCCGTTCACGTAGTTGGCCTGGCGCGCGTCGTCCAGGTAGCGACAGCCGGTTGGGCCCTTCACCGCTAGCCGCCCAACCGTGCCGGCGGGCACAGGCTGCATCCTGTCGTCGAGCACGCAGGCGTGGTAACCGGGCACCGCGACGCCGGTCGCGCCTGGGCGTGCGTGGTCCTCGTCGGCCGCGATGAAGATGTGCAGCATCTCGGTCGCGCCAATGCCGTCGATCAGCTCGATGCTGGTCGCGTCGTACCACAGTGCTCGCGTCGCCGCGGGCAGCGCCTCGCCCGCCGACACGCATTTGCGCAGTGTGCCGCCGAGTGGCACCGAGATCGCACGATCGCGCGCGCCTGCGGCCATCGCGCGGAACGAAGTTGGCGCCGTGAATAGCACCGTCGCTCCGAACGCGGGGATTGCCTCCAACAGATCGTTCGGCGAGGCCTTCGCTACTAGCACGGTCGACGCGCCGACGCTCATCGGAAACAGCGTTAGCCCGCCCAGACCGAAGGTGAAAGCGAGCGGCGGGCTGCCGATGAACACGTCGTCTGCCGTCGCGCGCAACACGTGCGGCGGGAAACAGACGCAGCTGGCCATCACATCCCGATGGAAATGCATCGTCGCCTTCGGCTGGCCGGTGGTGCCTGACGTGAATGCGAGCAGGCAGGTGTCGTCGGCCGCTGTGGCCACGTTCTCGAAATGCGAGCTCTGTTGCGCCATGCGCGACTCGAGCCCCTGCAAAGACGCGTCGTCGAAGAAGACCGTGTGGGTCAGCACCGGCGACTGCGTCGCGGCCGCGTCGAGCTCGGCGCGCAGCGCGTGATCGCACAGTGCGTGCGTGACTCGGCCCTTCTCGACGATCTGGACCAGCTCCTTCGCACGCAGCAATGGCATCGTTGCGACCGCGATGCCCCCGGCCTTCATTACGGCGAACCAGCACGCGACCAGCATAGGCTTGTTTGCGGCACGCAACAGCACGCGGTTGCCCGGCACCAGGCCCATGTCGCGCACGAGCACATTGGCGATCCGATTCGCCATCTCTTGTAAGTCGGCGTAGCTCCACAGCAGGCCACCGGGCGCGCGCACGCAGACCCGGTCGCCTCGCCCCTGATCGATGTGCCGGTCCAGCAGCTCCGTCGCGCAATTGAGCTGCGCGGCGAATTGCAGCTCGGGCAGCTCGAAGATGAACTCCGGCTGCTGCTCGATCGGCGGCAGGTGCTCACGTGCAAACGTGTCGATGTGCGCGCTGACCGCCATGCCCTGTCTCCGATCTCAGAAAGCCGAAATGCCTGTTTGCGCACGACCTAGGATCAGCGCGTGCACGTCGTGAGTGCCTTCATAGGTGTTGACGACCTCGAGGTTAACCAGATGCCGCGCGATGCCGAACTCATCGCTGATGCCGTTGCCACCGAGCATGTCGCGTGCCACCCGCGCGATGTCCAGGCTCTTGCCGCAGGAGTTGCGTTTCATAATCGAGGTGATCTCGACCGCAGCGATGCCCTCGTCCTTCATGCGGCCCAGGCGCAGGCAGCCTTGCAGGCCGAGCGTGATCTCGGTCTGCATGTCGGCGAGCTTCTTTTGCACCAGTTGGTTGGCCGCGAGCGGCTTGCCGAACTGCTTGCGGTCCATCACGTACTGGCGCGCCTTGTGCCAACAGTCTTCGGCCGCGCCGAGCGCGCCCCAGGCGATGCCGTAGCGGGCAGAGTTCAGGCAGGTGAACGGGCCCTTGAGGCCGCGCACTTCGGGGAAGGCGTTTTCCTCGGGACAGAACACCTCGTCCATCACGACCTCGCCGGTGATCGAGGCGCGCAGGCCGACCTTGCTGTGGATGGCCGGCGCCGAGAGACCCTTCATGCCCTTCTCGAGGACGAAGCCGCGGATCGGGCCGTCCGGCGCGTTGCCTTCGATCTCCTTGGCCCAGACCACGAATACGTCGGCGATCGGGGAGTTGGAGATCCACATCTTTGCGCCCGAGATCGAATAGCCGCCGGGGACCTTCTTTGCGCGCGTGACCATCGAGGCAGGGTCGGAGCCATGGTTCGGCTCCGTGAGGCCGAAACAGCCGATCCATTCGCCGGTGGCGAGCTTGGGCAGGTATTTCTGCTTCTGTGCCTCGGTGCCGAACTCGAAGATCGGCACCATGACGAGCGAGCTCTGCACGCTCATCATCGAGCGGTAGCCGGAGTCGACGCGCTCGACTTCGCGCGCGATCAGCCCGTAGCTCACGTAGTTGAGGCCCGGGCCGCCGTATTCGGCGGGGATCGTCGGGCCGAGCAGGCCGAGCTCGCCCATTTCGCGAAAGATCGCCGGGTCGGTCTTCTCGTGGCGGAAGGCCTCGGTCACGCGCGGCAAGAGCTTGTCCTGGCAGTAGGCCTGCGCCGCGTCG
>JANYBE010000566.1 GCA_025360945.1 Rhizobacter sp.
GGCCGAGCGCCGACGCGGCCTGCCCTACTTGACCGGCACCGAAATCTCGGTGACGTTTGCAGACACAACGGTGCACATCGTCGGCCTCGGCTTCGATGCCGACGACGCGACGCTGAAGACCGGCCTCGCCGCCACCCGCGGCGGGCGGCGCGAGCGTGCGATGGAGATGTCGGACGGGCTGGCGAAGGTCGGCATCCCCGGTGCCTACGACGGCGCACTGAAGTACGTCGGCAACCCCGAGCTGATCTCGCGCACGCACTTCGCGCGCTACCTGGTCGAGAGCAAGGTCTGCAGCGACACCTCCGAGGTGTTTCGCAAATACCTCGTCGAAGGCAAGCCCGGCTTCGTGCCGCACCGCTGGGCGACGCTGCGCAACGCAGTCACCTGGATCGTCGACGCCGGTGGCATCGCGGTGATCGCGCACCCGGCCCGCTACAAGTTCGGCGCCAACGCCGAGTACGCGCTGTTCAGCGAGTTCAAGGCACACGGCGGACGCGGCGTCGAGGTCGTGACCGGCAGCCACAGTTCGGCCGACGCGCTGCGCTACACCGAGACTGCGATCGAGTTCGACATGCTCGCCTCGCGCGGCAGCGACTTTCACAGCCCGAGCGAGAGCCACATCGACCTCGGCGCGCTGCCGCCGCTGCCGGACAAGCTGACGCCGGTGTGGGCCGCGCTCGAGGCGCGCGTTCACCAGCCCGCGTGAGTCGCGGCGCGACGCGCGCATGAGCGCGTCGCGCCCGGGCCTGGGCATCACGTGGATCGTCGCGATGGCGGCGTGTTTCGCCTGCAGCGACACGCTGATCAAGTACATGGGCAGCTTACTGCCAGTGCTGTTGCTGCTGTGGGCTCGCTACGCGTTCCAAGCCGGCGTGATGGCGCTGTGGCTGGCGCGCCGCGGCTGGGCCGGCTTCACCTGCGCGCACCCGAAGTTCCAGTGGATGCGCGGGACGCTGCTGCTGATCACCAGCGGCATGTCGTTCTTCGGCCTGCAGCTGATGCCTGTTGCCGAGTTCACCGCCCTGGGTATGCTAACGCCGGTGGTCGTGACGATGCTCGCCGCCTGGGTGCTGCACGAGCCGGTATCGCGCGTGCGCTGGGCGCTGGTGTGCGGCGGCTTCGTCGGCGCGCTGATCGTGATCCGCCCCGGCAGCGGGGTGTTCGGCTGGGCTGCGATCTTCCCGCTGCTGATGGCCTTGTGCTACGGCGGCTTCCAGGTGATGACGAGCCGGCTCGCGTCGCTCGAGAGACCGTACACGACGCACTTCTACACCGGCTTCAGCGGCGCGATGATGGTGACACCGTTGCTGCTGCTGAACGCGCCCGAGATCGTAGTCGCCGCACGCGCGGCATCCGCCATGCAGATTGCGCTCGTGCTGGCGATCGGTGCGTTCGCGACCGTCGGCCACTTGTGCCTGATCTTCGCTTTCGGCACCGCACCGATGGCCACGCTGATGCCTTTCATCTATGTGCAAATCGCGTGGGCGCTGGCGACGAGCTGGCTCGTGTTCAGACATGTGCCGGACGGCTGGGCATGGTTCGGCATGGCGGTGATCGCGGCCTGCGGCGCGGCTAGCGCATGGCTGAACACGCGCCGCCTGGTGTCGGTCGTCGAGGCCGATACGATCTACGACTGAGCGCACGCGCGACGACAATCCACGCATGTCCCAGTATTTCGAAGTCCACCCCGAGAACCCGCAGCTGCGCTTGCTCAAGCAGGCCGCGCAGATCCTGGCCAGCGGCGGCATCGCAGCGATTCCGACCGACTCCAGCTACGCGCTGGTGTGCCACCTTGACGACAAGGCCGCGGCCGAGAATCTGCGCCGCATACGCGGCGTCGACGACAAGCACCACCTGACGCTGCTGTGCCGCGACCTGAGCGAACTCGCGAGCTACGCGCGCGTCGACAACAAGCAGTACCGCCTGCTCAAGCTCGGCACGCCGGGGCCGTTCACCTTCATCTTGGAGGCGACCAAGGAAGTGCCGCGGCGCCTGTCGCACCCGTCGCGCCGCACAATCGGATTGCGCGTACCGGAGCACTCGGTCACGCAGGCGCTGCTCGAACTACTCGGCCAACCGTTGCTCGCGACCACGCTGATCGCGCCGAGCGAGACCGACCCGATGAACGATCCGCATGACATCCGCGACCGATTCCAGAAACTGATCCAGGCCGTCGTCGATGCCGGCGCCTGCCCGATGCAGCCGACCACCGTGATCGACCTAACCGGCGACGCGCCGACGCTGATCCGGCAGGGCCGCGGTGACGCACAGCGGCTCGGCTTGAGGCTGGAAGCGCAGACTTGACAGGCTTGCCAATTAAATACTAGAGTGATATCACTTTGAGATCGTCACTTCAGGAGACTTCGAGATGGACAAGCAACATTCGGAAGAACGCGTCGCAGTATCGGGCAGCGGCTTCGTCTACATCGCGATGGGGTTGGCAGCGGTCCTCGCGGCCATCGCGCTGTTGCTGGGGCGGCCATCACCGCTGAGCGTGGCTGTGTTCGTGCCAGGCCTGCTCGCCGCCGGGTGGTGCTTTGCGGGTCTGTACACGCTGCAGCCCAACCAGGCCGCCTTGCTGACGCTGTTCGGCAGCTACCGTGGGACCGACCGCAACGAAGGGCTGCGCTGGGCGAACCCGTTCTACGTCAAGAAGAAGGTGTCGGTACGGGCCCGCAACTTCAACAGCGAAAAGCTCAAGGTCAACGACCTGCGTGGCAACCCGATCGAGATTGCCGCGGCCATCGTCTGGCGCGTCGACGACACCGCGCAGGCGACCTTCGATGTCGACAATTTCGAGACCTACGTGCTGACGCAGGCCGAATCGGCGGTGCGCCACCTGGCGCTCAGCTACGCCTACGACAACCTCGACGAGCCAAATGCCACGGGTGCCCGCGAGGTCACGCTGCGCTCCGGCACCGAAGAGGTCGCGATGGCGTTACGACGCGAGTTGCAGGCGCGCTTCGCGCTGTCCGGCATTGTCGTCGTCGATGCCAAGCTCACGCACCTGGCCTACGCCCCGGAGATCGCCGGAACGATGCTGCGCCGCCAGCAGGCCGAGGCCATCATCGCGGCGCGGACCAAGATCGTGCAGGGCGCGGTCTGCATGGTCGAGCTGGCGCTCAACGGTCTGGCCGAACGCGGCCTGTTGCAGCTCGACGACGAGCGCAAGGCCGCGATGGTCAGCAACCTGCTCGTGGTGCTGTGCTCCGACCACGACGCCACGCCGGTGGTGAACACCGGCACGCTCTACAACTGAGCAGCCTTCGAAGCGCTTCGCATTCGCGCCCGACGATGGCCAGCCCCGACAAGAAGTCTTTCCTG
>JANYBE010000654.1 GCA_025360945.1 Rhizobacter sp.
GAGTTGCCCACCGCGTCGGTCGGCCGGTACGTCGCAAGCGCCGACCAACCGCCGCCGTGGACAACTCTTCACCGATGCCAGACCCGCAGGGGCTCCACTTAGGAAATCAGTTCCTCTGTTCGGACAACCGGGGCCACCTCATTCCAGCCCTCCTGAGCCCGGCGCACAGCCGGTGCACGCAATGCTTTACTGCTCGATGGACTTGACCAGGATGACGCGGATGGTCGGGCGTGAGGCGGCTTCGCAGATCGCCGTCGCGGGCAAAGCGCCGCAAGCTTGCGTGCCCAGTGGTGCGCACTCGAGCTGGCTTCCATGGCGACCAGCACCACGAACTGGGCGCAATCCACGGTTCCGACAACGAGCCGATGGTCTATCAAGAGCCACGCGGGGTTGCGAAGCGCCCTACTCCTCAGACTCTTCGGCTATTGCTGCGCAAGTTCCAAGTGATCCTCGCGATCATCGAGAACGCTATGCACGGGCTTCAGGCTGGACGCTACGGGCGTACGCTCTGCGACTTGGTGGCAAGCACCAGCGCAATGCCCCCGAGAATCGCCACGGAGGCAGCAAGCAAGCGCGGTGTGATCGCTTCCGAAAGGAGCACCACTCCGCCAAATGCGGCGATCAGCGGCACCGACAACTGCACGGTAGCGGCCCCGATTGCAGAAAGCCTGCTCACTGCGCCGTACCAGATGACATATCCGATGCCGGACGTGACCGCGCCGGAGACGATGGCAAGGGATACCCCGGCCGCATCGGCATGCGCGCTGGTGGCGAGCAGCAGGCTCACCACCAAGGCAAGCGGTGCGGCGCGAACGAAGTTGCCCGCAGTGGCGGCCAGTGGGTCGGTCACGTCGCGGCCGCGCAGCGAGTACACGCCCCACGCCGCGCCTGCAATCGCCATCATGGCAGCCCCGAGGGGCGGTGGCGCGGCGACACCCGGCGACACCAGATAGACCAGCCCCGCGACGATCAGGGCAAGTCCGAACCAGGCGACGGGTCTGAAAATCTCGCCCGAACGCAAACCCACCCTGAACATCGTCACCTGAACCGCGCCGAACAAAATCAACGCGCCCGTACCCGCGGGCAAGGTGAGATAGGCGAAGGAGAAGAACGCGACATATGCGAAGAGCATGGCCGCAGCGAGCCAGTCGGCATGACCAGGCGCGGACCGGGTCGATCTGAACCGCACGATGACGGCGAGCGTGATCGCCCCGCCCACCAGCCTTACGCTGGCAAAGCTGGCTGGATCGATGAGCCCCTGCCGCAGCGCAAGCCGGCACAGCAGCGAATTCGCCGCGAAGGCGAGCATCGCCGCCGTTGTCAGGGCCACGGTTTGCAGGAAGGGCAGGCCGACGCGCGATTCAGGCATGCGTCGCCACCAGGACGACCGCCCAGGACAAGAGTGCCGCACCCAGCGGCGCGCTGAGACGATGGCCCCACCGAACATTCTTTTCGATCGCCATGACCGCGGCAAGCAAGAGCATCCAGCCGAGGCTGCCGGTACCTACCGCGAACATCAACAGCATCAGCGCCCAGCAGCATCCGACACAGAACAAGCCGTGGTGCGCGCCGAGTACGAATGCGTGTCGCGCCTGTGCTTGCCCGCGCCAGTGCTCGATGACGAAGCTGAGCGGCGTGCGGCACTTTTCCAGACACCGGCGCTTGAGATTGCTGAACTGGAAGGCCCCGGCCAACCCGATGGTTGCGGCGCCGATCAGCCAGCTATGCCAGGCCAGGGCGGGCACTCTGCCGACCAACGACAGCAGCGCAGCGTGCAGTACGTGCGCCGCCAGCCCGAATGCGCCCCACACCGTGATGTAGCCGACGCCGAGCAGTGCGAGGAGTCGCCCGTGATCCGCACGCCCGGCTGTCAATCGATCGAAGGCGTTGAACAGGGGCAACGTCGTCGGCAGCATCATGGCCGCAGCCATGAGGATCCACGCGGTGCCGTAGAGCACCGCGGGCACGACCACATTTCCCGCTGGTACCACGCGGCACAAGAAGGCGCCCGGCCCCGACGCCGTCCAGTCACCGTGGTCGAGGTAGCGTCCGTACGGGCTGCGCACCCACGCCCACAACGTCAACCACGCGAGCGCGATCAGCGCGGTCAGCACCACCAGGAACACACGACGATGGCGCGAGCCGCCGACCGGCATCTGGCCCGTCGGTCTTGCACCGCCGGTGGCGCTCATGCGTCGAAAACGAACGTACTCTGCAGGGCGTTGTGGTTCATGATGTCGAGGTCGATGCCGATGGCGGCGTTCTTGGATCGATAGATCGGGGCCTTGCCGACAAACACGGGAGCCCCCGGCACCGTCGAGAACACGGTGTCAGACAAGGTGGTCAGACCGCCCATCGCACCGCGATAGGGCTCGAGTTCGGCGTAATAGTTGGTGCCGATCTTGAGGATGCCCTTGCCGTCGGCCACGGTGAACTGGATC
>JANYBE010000666.1 GCA_025360945.1 Rhizobacter sp.
TCGAAGCCGGCCTTGCCGGTGGCGATCAAATACAGCACGCCAGCGGCAACGATGGCGCCAGCAACCTGCGCAATGACATAGGGGAGCAGGTCACTCGCCTTAAACCGACCGCCCACCACCAGCCCCAAGGAGACCGCAGGATTGAGATGGCAGCCCGAGACATGGCCGATGGCATAAGCCATCGTCAGGACGGTCAGGCCAAAGGCGATCGACACCCCGACGAAGCCGATGCCTAGCGCCGGGAAGGCGGCAGCAAGTACAGCACTGCCGCAGCCACCAAGCACGAGCCAAAGGGTGCCAAAAAACTCAGCGGCGAGACGGTTTGTCAGCGGCATGCTTGCTCCAGATTCAGGAAGGGAAAGATCGTAAGCCGCTTAGCGCCTGACTGCTTCGGCAAGCGCGCTCCAGGCACGCAAAGTCAGCGGATGGGTCGGTCCGGCGCTGGCGATCGGGTGCGAGGACAGCTTGACGATGACCAGCTCGGCCGCCGGATTGATGTGCAGCATCTGCCCGTTGACGCCCGAAGCCTCGAAAGCACCGTCAGCGTTGTGCAGGATCCACCACTGGTTGTGATACGAATAGCCCGGCCGGAAGGTCATGCCTGACGCCTTGAACTTTTCGCGGTCGCCGCCGCGCCGAAGATCGTCGATCACGGCGCGGTCGAAGACTCGTTGACCATTGAGCTCGCCGCCCCGGCGCAGCATCTCGCCGAAGCGTGCCAGGTCGCGCGCGGTGGCGTTCAACCCGGCACCCTGGAGCGGCGTTCCCACCGGGTCGACCATGACGTAGGCGTCTTCCTCCATGCCGAGCTTGGTCCAGATGCGCTCTGACATAAGGTCAGCAAAGTGCTTGCCCGTGACACGAGAGAGGATCCACCCGAGGACCTCCGAATGCACCGTTCGATAGACGAAGCCCGTCCCGTGCTCGCCTTCCTTTTTTAAGGTCCTAAGGAAGTCATAGATGTTCTTCGGACCGGTGTAACCAGAGGGCGATGGCAGCAAATTGCTGGAGTACAGGTAAGGAAAGACTTCCGTTGTCGGGTCGGTGTAGACCTCCCGGTAGCGGACGGCCCCGGTCATGTCCATGACATCCTTGACCTTCATGTCTCCCCAGGCACTCTCGGCAAGTTCGGGCACATAGGTCGTCACCAGCGCCTCGCGATCGATCCGGCCTTCGGCAACGAGCTGCGCAGCAAGTAAACCCGTGAACGACTTCGTGATCGAAAAGAGCAAGTGCGGTGTCTCGGGCTTCATGCCGTTCGTGTAGCGCTCGTAGACGATCCGGCCCTTGTGCAGGACGACGAGTGCGTCTGTGTAAGTCGAGTCGAACCATTGGTCGACCGAGATCTTCTGGCCTTTGTCGTCTTCGAAAACCATCGCGCCGAGATCGCGCTCCGCGCGCGGCAGTGCAGAGGCAGAAGCGGCGCCGCGGCGGATGTTTCGGGTGGGCACGAGTTCCCGGGTGTGCTGCAGGACCCAGCGGGTTTGCGGGAAGCGAGTGCGGTTGCTGTTGTCGATCAGCTTGTCACCGGCCGGCGGGAAGGTATTCATGTAGCCGAGGGCGTCGGCCGAGACGCTTGCCGGCGGCGGCAACTGCGGGGCGGTCTGAGCTTGACTTGCCCCCGACAGTGCAAGAGCTGCGGCTGCAGCTATCAGAAAGGACGCTGAGACATTCATGAGGTTCGACCAAGCGCAAGAGGAGGGCACCATTTTCAGCCGGATTGCCCGCCTGCCTCGGCCGCCGGTTTCGCGATACCCAGGAGCAACGCCCCGGCGATCGCAGAAAGAAATGAACCGCACAGGACTCCCAACTTCACGCTGTCGTGCAATGCCGGCGAGCTCTGAAAGGCCAGCAACCCGATGAAGAGGCTCATCGTGAAGCCGATGCCGCACAGGAGGGCCACACCGTAGAGCTGCGTTGTCGTCGCATTCGCCGGCATGACGGCGATCTTGCTTCGGATCGCGCCCCACGCGAACACGAAGATGCCGACTTGCTTGCCTACGAATAGCCCAAGGGCAATTCCCAGCGGCACAGCAGCCATTAGGGCGGAGGGGGTGATGCCTTTGAACGACACCCCGGCGTTAGCGAAGCCGAAAATGGGTACGACTAGAAACGCCACCCAAGGCTGCAGGCCATGCTCGAGTCGAACAAGCGGAGCTTCCCGCGTCGAACCCAGCGCGCCGCGAGTATGAATCGGCAAGGTCATCGCCAACGCCACGCCAGCCAAGGTCGCATGGACGCCTGACTTCAGAACCAGAACCCAGAGGGCGATGCCCAGTGCCAGATAGACGGCCAAGCGCTCGACGCCGGCTCGATTGAGCACATAGAGCAGCGCGAGCACCGCCGCAGCTCCGAGGAGGTAGGGCGCATGGAGCTGGCTCGTATAGAAGACGGCGATGATGAGCACGGCGCCGAGGTCATCTAGGATGGCGAGCGCCGTCAGAAAGATCTTCAGAGACGGTGGCACGCGGCTTCCAAGAAGTGCCAGAACACCGAGTGCAAACGCGATGTCGGTGGCCGAGGGGATCGCCCAGCCTCGCAGTGTGTCCGGTGTCGAGAAGTTGAAGGCGACGTAAATCAACGCCGGAACGACCATTCCGCCCAAGGCGGCGATGCCGGGCAGCGCCCGGTCGGTCCAGGTTTTCAACTCACCAAGCACCATCTCGCGCTTGATCTCAAGACCCACCAAGAGGAAGAACACCGCCATCAGGCCATCGTTGACCCAGTGCAGAACTGATAGGCCAAGCAGTTCGGATTGAAGGGCGGCGAAGTATTGAGGAGCCAGGCTCGAGTTCGCGGTCCAGAGTGCGGCCACGGTGACGGCCATCAGCAGGACGCCGCCGGCCGCCTGGTGAGTGACGAATTCCTGCAAAACCAGTCGGAGCGACGACGAGGGTGCTTTGGTGTACATGGGGTCGTCTCAGAATTCGGGTCGCAAAGTACGCTAAGGAATTGACCTTGATGTCACCTGACTACAGGAGTCAGAGAAGTTTGCGCAACGCCGGTAGCCGAAGCAGCCATCCCGCGACAAAAAAGCACAGCGCGCAACTCAGGGTACCCGTCACCACGAACTTCACCAGCGCGTTTGCCGACACATCGCGCCATGCCAGGGCCACTGCGACCAGCACGGGCGGGTGAATGATGAAAATTGTGTATGCCCGTCGCGCCAACGCTTTCCGAACACCGTTCAACACGATAAATCGGCGCTGGAACTCGTAGAGCAGTTTCAAGATGACGCCCCAGGCCACCAACGGCTCCCAAAAGGCATAGACGTAGCCGAGTGTTGGGCCCCTGAGTTCCGGCAAAACCCGTCCGAGAAAGTAGACGATCGGCAGAGTCGGCAGCGCGAGGCAGGCCACGAGCCACCATCTACGAACCTGCTGCTGCGGCAGCAACTCGAGCCAAGCAGGCCGCGCCGCGACAAAACCGAACATGAACAGCACGATGTAACTCGCGAAGTAGCCGAGTTGCAGGCCCCACACATTAATGCCGACGGGCCAGAAGACCCGCAAGGCCACGGCCCCCGCGCCAGTCGCCAATGCGGCGCCGAGAAGCACGGCATTGGCTGGCCACGGTCGTGGTTTGCTTTCTTGCGCCGGCTGAAGTTGGCCGCTAGGTCGCGCGCTCACCCATACGACTGACGCGGAGGCGAAGAGCAGCAATGCCTGAGCAAACCAAAGGGGCCCGTTCTCGAACGTCCCGGCGCGCAGCAGGCGCGCCAATGTGTCGATGAACGGATGGCCACGTGCGGTCTGTGCAATGGCGATCGTGACCGGTCCAAGAATCCAGCCAAAGAACAGCAGCGGCAAGCCAAGCCGCTTGAACCGGTCTATCAGGTAGCGGCGCGGCCCGTGTCGTTCGATGGCAGCCGGGGTGAGATATCCGGCGAGTAGGAAAAACAAGCCCATGAAAAAGGCTTGGTTGACCGTGCAGAAATAGACGAGCAGTGTCGACGACAGGGAGCGGTCTGTGGGCACTTCACGATAGAACCAACCCCCGATCGCCCCATATGTGATCGCGGCATGGTGCATCACCACCAAAAGCGTCAAGCTCGCACGAAGAGCGTCGAAACCCGCGTTGCGTTCGGCCCTGTGCCCGACTTGCGGGTCGGTCGGTCTTGCATCGATTGCAGTTGCGATCGGCAGAGTGGCTCCGAACTGCTGGCGATCCACACCAACGTCCCGTGTCGTAATTTCTAGAACGGTAGCCATGGTCGGGCCTGCGTCTAGACGTTCCGCTCGGCCGAGCTTCGTCTGCGCAGTGGTCTGGCGCCGACAAACTGAGATTTGATGACCCGCAGCGTCAGAAGCACAACGCCAAAAACAAGAACCCACCTGGACCAGGTGACGCCTCCGGCCTCATATACATCTATTCCTACGAGCAGGCCAACGATGACTGCGAATCTCAAGAAGCGGTACTGCAAATAGGAAAGCATCGGCGCGGGCGCGGGCGGGCCAGACAGGGTTGCATCCGATAAGGGCGGCACCGGGGCAGCGACCCGGGTCGGCGGGCTCAGTCGCACCAAGTCGACGCCAAACGCCGTGGCAAGTGACATCCGCGTCTCGGCAGACGCGTTGGCCTCGGATTCGACGCGTTGGATGGTGCGCAAGCTCAAGCCCGTCACGGCAGCCAAGTGCTCCTGAGACCAGGCGCGTTCCTCGCGCAGCTGCCGGATGATTTCGGGGTCGACTTTCATCGTGTCCATTGTGCGGTTCCGGGCTAGTTAAAAGCGACCGCAAAATCGGCGGTGTTTTGAACTTTCGCTTCGTTCTTCGTTACTTGCGACGTCACAAAGCCGCCATTCGATGCCAATGAGCCGCCAGCGCCCGGATGGCGTAGGTTTAGTGCCTAGTTGAGCCATACCTCAACTAGGCGTCTAGGTTCTGCTGGGATGGTTCGTCCATCTAGACCGCTATTCTGCATTTCTGGACACATCGGCGAAATCCTCTTAAAGTTCAACCGGACAACAAGGGGTTTCGGATGGCAGGTCAGCGCATCGGCTACGTCCGCGTCAGCACGCTCGAACAAAACACGGACAGACAGCTTGACGGTGTGCTCGTCGAAAGATGCTTCACCGATCGCGCCTCCGGCAAGGACACCCGCCGCCCGGAGCTTGAGGCGATGACTCGGTTCGTGCGCGAGGGCGACACCCTCGTCGTCCACAGCATGGACCGGCTGGCACGCAACCTCGACGACTTGCGTCGCATCGTCAAGACGCTGACCGAACGGCGGGTGTGCATCGAGTTCGTCAAGGAGGGCCTGAAGTTCACCGGCGACGATTCACCGATGGCCAACCTCATGCTGTCCGTGATGGGAGCGTTCGCCGAATTCGAGCGTTCCTTGCTGCGCGAGCGCCAGCGCGAGGGCATCGCGCTCGCCAAGCAGCGCGGCGCCTACCGCGGCCGGAAGCGTTCGCTTGGAGCAGAGCAGATTGCCGAGCTGACCCGTCGCATTGCCGGCGGCGAGCAAAAGAGCCAGGTCGCCCGTGAGATGGGCATCTGCCGCGAGACGCTCTACACGTACTTGCGCCGCGCGAACCCGGCCGGTTGACGCGAACCCCGCCGACGCATGCCGCGCCGCTCGATACTGTCGTCCGCCGAGCGCGACGGCCTCGTGACGCTGCCCGATGCCAAGGATGAGCTGATCCGGC
This sequence comes from Rhizobacter sp., assembly GCA_025360945.1. Lineage (GTDB taxonomy): Bacteria > Pseudomonadota > Gammaproteobacteria > Burkholderiales > Burkholderiaceae_C > LMDS01. The sequence continues at coordinate 5,651 of JANYBE010000666.1, forward strand.
TGTACACGTTCAACGACGCCGACTTGGCGATCATCCGCCAGCACCGGGGACCGGCGAACCGCCTCGGTTTCGCTGTCCAACTTTGCCACATGCGTCACCCCGGCATCGTGCTCGCCGCCGATGCCGAGCCGTTCGCGCCGTTGCTTCGCATGGTGGCGGCGCAGATCAAGGTGTCGGTCGACGACTGGCACAAGTACGGCCAGCGCGCCGAGACGCGGCGCGAACATCTGCTGGAGCTGCAATCCGTCTTCGGCTTCCGGACGTTCGCCACGCGGGACTACCGCCCGAGCGTTCTGAGCCTGAGCGAGCTGGCTTGGCAGACCGACAAAGGCATCGTGCTGGCCACCGCGCTGGTGGACGGTTTGCGGCGGCAACGCGTGCTGCTGACTACGTCCAACGTGATCGAGCGGGTATGCGCCGAAGCCATCACGCGCGCGAACCGGCGTATCCATGCGGCGCTGACGGAATCGCTGACGACTCAGCACTGCCAACGACTGGACGAACTGCTCCAGCGCAAGGAGGGCAGCAAGACCACCCGGCTCGGCTGGCTGCGCCAGTCGGCCGCGAAACCGAATTCGCGCCACATGCGCGAGCACATCGAGCGTCTTAAAGCGTGGCAGGCGCTCGACCTGCCGGCCGGCGTCGAGCATCAGGTTCACCAAAACCGGCTGCTCAAGATCGCCCGCGAGGGCGGTCAGATGACGCCCGCCGATCTGGCCAAGTTCGAGCCGCAGCGGCGCTACGCCACGCTCGTCGCACTGGCCATCGAGGGGACTGCCACCGTCACCGACGAAATCATCGACCTTCACGACCGCATCATCGGCAAGCTGTTCGCCGCCGCGAAGAACCAAACATCAGCAGCAGTTCCAGTCGTCGGGCAAGGCGATCAACGACAAGGTGCGCCTCTACGCACGCATTGGCCAGGCGCTGCTGGATGCCAAGCAGAGCGGCGGCGACCCGTTCGCAGCGATCGAGGCTGTCATGCCGTGGGAGGACTTCACGGCGAGCGTTACTGAGGCGCAGAAGCTGGCGCAACCGGAAGGGTTCGACTTCCTGCACCGCATCGGCGAGAGCTACGCGACGCTGCGCCGCTACGCGCCGGAATTCCTCGACGTGCTCAAGTTGCGTGCGGCGCCGGCGGCCAAGGACGTGCTCGACGCCATTGAGGTGCTGCGCACGATGAACGCCGACAACGCTCGCGCAGTGCCGGCCGACGCGCCGACGGCGTTCATCAAGCCGCGCTGGGCGAAACTGGTTTTGAGCGACGCCGGCATCGACCGGCGCTACTACGAGCTGTGCGCCCTGTCGGAACTGAAGAACGCGCTGCGGTCGGGCGATGTCTGGGTTCAGGGCTCGCGTCAGTTCAAGGACTTCGACGAGTACCTGGTGCCGGCCGAGAAGTTCTCGGCTCTGAGGCAGGCGAGCGAGCTGCCGCTGGCGGTGGCCACCGATGTCGACAAGTACCTGCACGGCAGGCTCTTGCTGCTCGAACAGCAGTTGGCCATCGTCAACCGGATGGCCGCGGCCGACGAGCTGCCAGACGCGATCATCACCGCGTCTGGCCTCAAGATCACGCCGCTCGACGCGACCGTGCCGGAAGCGGCGCAGGCGCTGATCGACCAGGCCGCCACCCTGTTGCCGCACGTCAAGATCACCCAGCTGCTGATGGAGGTCGACGAGTGGACGGGCTTCACCCGTCACTTTGAGCACCTGAAGACCGGCGAGGCAACGCCGGACAAGGCGCTGCTGCTGACCGCCATCCTGGCCGACGGCATCAACCTCGGCCTGACCAAGATGGCCGAGTCGTGCCCAGGCACGACCTACGCCCGGCTGTCCTGGTTGCAGGCTTGGCACGTCCGCGACGAAACGTACTCACTGGCGCTGGCCGAGTTGGTCAACGCGCAGTTCCGGCAACCCTTTGCTGAAAATTGGGGCGACGGCACCACCTCATCGTCGGACGGCCAGCGCTTCAAGGCAAGCAGCAAGGCCGAGAGCACCGGCCACGTCAATACGAAGTACGGCGCCGAGCCGGGGCGCCTCTTCTACACCCACGTCTCCGACCAATACGCGCCATTCAGCGCCAAGGTGGTGAACGTCGGCATCCGGGACTCGACCTATGTGCTAGACGGGTTGCTTTATCACGAGTCGGACCTGCGGATCGAGGAGCACTACACCGACACGGCCGGCTTCACGGATCATGTCTTCGGGCTGATGCACTTGCTCGGGTTTCGGTTCGCGCCGCGCATCCGCGACCTCGGTGAGACAAAGCTGTTCATCCCAAAAAGCGACACCGCCTACGACGCGCTCAAGCCGATGATCAGCAGCGACAAACTGAACATCAAAGTGATTCGCGCCCACTGGGACGACATCCTGCGGCTGGCCACCTCGATCAAGCAGGGGACGCTGACGGCTTCGCTGATGCTCCGCAAGCTCGGCAGCTACCCCCGTCAGAACGGCGTGGGGGTGGCGCTACGTGAGCTGGGGCGAATCGAGCGTACGCTGTTCATTCTGGATTGGCTGCAAAGCGTGGAGCTGCGTCGCCGCGTTCACGCCGGCCTGAACAAGGGCGAGGCGCGCAACGCGCTGGCGAGGGCTGTGTTCTTTTACCGACTGGGCGAAATCCGCGACCGCAGTTTTGAGCAGCAGCGGTACCGGGCGAGCGGTCTGAACTTGGTGACGGCGGCCATCGTGTTGTGGAACACGGTCTACCTGGAGCGAGCCGTGGCGGCGCTGCATGGGCACGGACAAGCGGTGGACGATGACTTGCTGCGGTACCTGTCGCCGCTCGGCTGGGAGCACATCAACCTGACCGGCGACTACCTTTGGCGCAGCAGCGCGAAGATCGGCGGCGGCAGATTCAGGCCGCTACGGCCGACGGCCGGGGCTTAACGTACTTTGCGATCCGTTTTCTGAGACGACCCCAGGCAGCTCTACCGCTCGAAGCGGCCGCACCGCTCACATCGGCGAAGACGCGATGGGCACGGAGCTGGTCAACCGGCCATCGTCAGCTTCCATGTGCGCCGGTCGGCAAGTACCGACCCGTTGCTGCCGTTCACGGCTCAGGATTCGAGAGCCGCGAAGCAGATGTTGGCTCGGAAAGAGCACCCAAAGCAAGATCGCTCCCATCGGCAGGCCTTCGACCGATAAGGCGCTCTACTAGCCGGGATTCCTCGCGTCCGAGATTGCACCGATCGAAGTCCCGCAGCAGGAATTGTTGGCAGGACGTGATGCGTCGGCAGGCCTCCTCAGGTCTTCGAGAATGTTGCAGTCGACGGACGGACCGCCGGCGCAAGCCGCGTCGCAGCTCACCACGAACGCGGAAAGACTGGATTCCAGCGCCCGAAGTTCGGTGAGCTTCCTGCGGACCTCCTCCAGATGGATCGACGCAATGTCACGCACTTCCACGCAGGGACGCCCCGGTTCGTCGACCAGTTGGACGAGTTCGCGAACCTGGTCGATGGAGAAGCCGAAGTCCCGGCAGCGGCGAACGAACGTCAGTCGCTTGACTTCGGGCTCGCGGTAGATACGTCGTCCCGCCTCGGTGCGGGGTCCTGGTGGCAGAAGGCCAATCTCTTCGTAGTAGCGAATCGTCGGTACCGTGCAGCCCGTCTTCTGGGCAAGCACGCCGATTGAAATGGTGGCATTCATCTTGGGAACCTCATGCCGGCGATCGTAGGTCATCAGAGAGCACAGACGACCCAGCGCGCAATCTGAATGACGTCAACTCTTGGCACACTCGCCTTCTATGGAACAGGCGGTCTTGCAGCCGCATGTTCCAGTCCGCGCGCGCTCGCGCTTGCGCCGCCACCACACCGCTGCCAAGCCCGCGGCGACGGCGCCGAGCACGATGGTGACGGGGACGAACTCGTCCGCGCACGCCCACAAAGCAGAGCCGAAGGCCGCGAACCCCCCTGCCAAGCCTACCAACGGGATCGCGCAACAGGCGGCGCACGCCGCCCCCAATCCAAGCATCACCTTCCAAGGTCTCATTGGCATTCCTTCCTGCAGGGCACTGCGCCCGAAGCGGAAGATAAAACCTCAAGTCACTTGAGGAGCAAGCGGTTTCGCGCTGCGTCGCGTGAGCACAATGACGCCATGGAAACGTCAAAGACCATTGCCCTGTTCGTCGCCACCGCGCTTGCCGAGATCATCGGCTGCTACCTGCCGTTCTTGTGGTTGAAGCGGGACAAGTCGGCATGGCTGCTCGTGCCTGCGGCCACAAGCCTGGCGCTCTTTGCCTGGCTGTTGACGCTGCATCCGACAGCGGCCGGTCGGGTCTATGCGGCCTATGGCGGCGTGTACATCGGCGTCGCCGTCCTGTGGCTCTGGATAGTCGACGAGGTGACGCCGTCGACCAGCGATCTCGTGGGCGTGGGCGTGTGCTTCGTCGGCATGGCGATCATCATGTTCGGGCCGAGACATAGCGGCTAGTAGCCAATCCAACTGACGGCCGAATAGTCGACGGTCGTCTATGACAGCAACTGTGGCCGCGAGTGTGAGTTCGCAAGCGCGTCTGTATGCCGTCCTTCGCATCGA
>JANYBE010000027.1 GCA_025360945.1 Rhizobacter sp.
GAACCAGCCATCGGTGTTGTTCTGCGTGGTGCCGGTCTTGCCGGCGAGGTCACCGCGCACGCCCCACTCGGTGCGCACGGCGGTACCGGTGCCACTCTGCACCACACCGCGCATCACATCGACCAGCCGCTCGATCAGGGGCTGCTCGAACACGCGCTCGGCCTGGGTGTCGAAGGTTTCGAGCACGCGGCCGTTGCGATCGGCGATCTGCGTGATCAGCAGCGGCTCGCGACGCTCGCCCAGCGCGGCCAGCGTCGCGTACGCGTTTGCCATCTCGAGCAACGTGACCGGGCTGGTGCCGAGCGCCAGCGAAGGTACCGGGTCGAGCGTCGATTCGCGCACGCCTGCGGCCTGCGCGAAGTTGACGACCGCTTCAGCGCCGACTGCCTGCATCACCTGCGCGGTGATGGTGTTCTTCGATTGCACCAGACCCTCGCGCAAGGTCATCGGCAAGCCGGTCGCGCTCGTGCCGTCGGTCGGGTGCCAGACGCTGCCGTCGGCAAGCGCAATGCTCACGTCGCCGTCGACATAAGTCTGCTCGGTCGATAGCCCGCGCTGCAAGGCCGCGCCGTAGACAAAGGGTTTGAAGGTCGAGCCTGGCTGGCGCTTGGCCTGAGCCACGTGGTCAAACTGCTCGCGTGCGAAATCGGGGCTACCGACCCACGCGCGGACCGCCCCACTGGTCGGGTCGATCGCGACGAAGCCCGCGGACAGGCGGGTCTTCTCGTCGCGCAGCCGGTTCATCAGTTCAGGGTCACCGAGCACGTTCGCCAAGGCCTGTGCCTCGCTCGTGCCGACCTGTCGCGCGTTGCGGTAGGCCGGCGTGTCGCGTGCCATCTCGGCGAGCAGCGGCGCGTGCTCGCGCCAGAACAGTCCGAAGGACGTAGGCGCCTTGGCGCCCTTCTTCGCCATACGCGCGCCGCTCCATTCGCTGGCGGCGATGCCCTGCAGTTTGGCGACCTGCTGCACGACGGCGTCCTGCGCGAACCTCTGCAGCCGCGCATCGAGCGTGGTGCGAATCACCAGGCCGTCGGTGTCGAGATCGACGTCGTGCGCGTCGGCCCACTCGACCAGGTGCTCACGCACATGCGCGACGAAGTGGCGCGCCTGGCCGATGCCGCCGTCCTCGGGGCGCCTGAACGACAGCACCAGCGGCTGCGCCCGCAGCTGCTCGTAGCGCACCCGAGTCAGCGTGCCGCGCTTGACCATCTGCGCCATGACGAGATTGCGCCGATCCCGCGCACGCTCGGGGTTGCGCACCGGGTTGTAGCGCTGCGTGCCCTTGAGCATGCCGACCAGCGTCGCGCACTGCGCAGTGTCGAGCTGAGAGGCCGGCTTGTCGAAGTAAGTGCGCGCGGCCATCTCGATGCCGCGTACGTTGTAGAGGAAAGGTGCGCTGTTCAGGTAGCTCTCCAGGATCTGCGCTTTGGAGCTGCTGCGCTCAAGCCGCAGTGCGGTGATGGCCTCGCGCAGCTTGCGGTTCAGGCTGCGCTCGTTGCCGATCTCAACCGGGAACAGGTTGCGCGCGAGCTGTTGCGTCAGCGTCGAGCCGCCCTGCATGTCGCCGTGCAGCGTGTTCCAGGCCGAGGCCACGAGGCGGATTGGGTCGAGGCCGTGGTGCGTGTAGAAGCGCCCATCTTCGGTGGCGATCAGCGCGTTGATCAGGTCCGGCGAGACTTCCTTCAGCGTCACCGGTGCCTGGTACGCGGTCGAGAAGCGACCGATCACCTCCCCGTCGCTGGACAGGATCACGCTCGCGCGCACTGCCTGCGCGCGCTTGAGCTGCTCGATATCGGGCGTGGTGCTGACCAGCACGCCGATGTAGACCGCGATCGCCACGACGGCGGCCCCGGCGCCCCAGGCCGTCCATTTGAGGATGCGTCGCAGGCGGGTCGGTTCGATGGCGTTCACGAAAGAGTCGGTCATGGCGAGGCCGCGATGGTGGCACAGCCGGCGCAAGGCCCGTATCCACGTGGTGTCAACGCCGCATTGGGCGAGCGCGTTGGCTTTGTCGGAGAATGCTTGGCCGTGCTGAACTTTTCCGGCTCCTCCCGGTCTGTAGCCAGCATCCCGCCATCACAAGGACTCATGAACGTGAACCGTCGCGATTTCTCCACCGCCCTGCTCGCCACCAGCCTGGGCGCCAGCGCCCTGCCGCTCACCGCATCGGCCCAGAGTGCGGCGCCGACCGAGGGCACGCAGTTCGTGAAAGTCGAGCCGCCGGTGCCGCTGCTGGCACCGGGCAAGATCGAGGTACTCGAGTTCTTCTCCTATGCCTGCCCGCACTGCAATGCTTTCGAACCCACGATCGAGGCCTGGGTCAAGAGGCTGCCGACCGATGTCGTGTTCCACCGCGTGCCCGCGCCGTTCCTGATGAACGCCGAGAATTTCATGCGCACCTACTACACGCTCGAGACCATGGGCCAAGTGGCAGCGATGCAGCGCAAGGTCTTCGCCGCGGTGCATGTCGATCGGCTGCACCTGGACAAGCCCGCCGACATCGCCGCACTGGCCGGCCAGAACGGCATCGACAGCACCAAGTTCCTCGACGTCTTCAACTCGTTCTCGGTCGCCACCAGCGTGGC
>JANYBE010000107.1 GCA_025360945.1 Rhizobacter sp.
AGTAGGTGCCGTCGCCGAGGTTGGCGAACACGTGCCGGTCGTTCGTGAACGCGGCCTGGCCGACCCACGACACGCCTTCGCCGCCCATCTGGCTGAATGTCGTCGTGCTGCGGTCCATCCAGACCGTCATGTAGTGGCAGCCGATTCCAGCGACCGCGCGCGAGCCTTCTGGTACGCGCGTGCTCGTGTTGTGCGGGCAGCCGCTGCAGAAGAACGGCGTGCGCTCGCTGGTGTCGATCGCCTGCACGGCCATGCTGCGCTCCTTGGCCTCGACCAACGCGATGCGTGCATCCATGCGAGCGGCGGTGTCGACGTCGACACCGAGCTTCTTCAGGCGCTTCGCGATCGCCTTGCCGATGATCGCCGGCGTCAGGTCGGCCTGTGCGCGCAGTAGCCAGTTCTGGCTCGGGTTAGGCCGGCTCCATTCGCCGCCGCTGTCGTCGCCATCGGCCTCGTCGAACTTGCCGAGGACGTTCGGCCGCACGTCGGCGCGCCAGTTGTAGAGCTCCTCCTTCAGCTGGTACTCGATGACCTGGCGCTTTTCTTCGACGACGAGGATCTCGTGCAGCCCCTGCGCGAATTCGCGCGTGATCGTCGCCTCCAGCGGCCACACGACGTTGACTTTGTGCAGCCGGATGCCGAGCCTGCGGCATTCGTCGTCTTCAAGGCCGAGGTCGTGCAAGGCTTGTCGCGTGTCGTTGTAGGCCTTGCCGGAAGCGATGATGCCGAAGCGGTCGTTCGACCCTTCGATCACGTTGTGGTTCAGCTTGTTCGCGCGCACGTAGGCCAGCGCCGCGTACCACTTGTAGTCCATCAGCCGCGCTTCTTGCTCGAGCGGCGCGTCGGGCCAGCGGATGTGCAGCCCGCCTTCGGGCATCGTGAAGTCGGTGGGGATCACGATGTCCACGCGGTCCGGATCGACGAACACGCTGCTGGTTGATTCGACGATCTCCTGGATCGTCTTCATGCCCGACCAAACGCCGGCGAAGCGGCTCATCGCGAACGCGTGCAGGCCCATGTCCAGGATGTCCTGCACGCTGCTGGGAAAGAACACCGGCAGACCGCAGGCCTTGAAGATGTGATCGCTTTGATGTGCGGCGGTTGAGCTCTTCGCGATGTGGTCGTCGCCGGCCAGCGCGATCACTCCGCCGTGCTTGCTCGTGCCGGCCATGTTGGCGTGCTTGAACACATCGGAGCAGCGGTCCACGCCCGGTCCCTTGCCATACCAGATGCCGAACACACCATCAAACTTGTTGCCCTTCGGGTAGAGATCGAGCTGCTGCGAGCCCCACACCGCGGTCGCGGCGAGCTCTTCGTTCACGCCTGGCGTGAACACGATGTTCTGCGCCGCGAGGTGCTTCTTAGCCTGCCATAGGGCCTGGTCATAGCCGCCCAGCGGCGAGCCGCGGTAGCCGCTGATGAAGCCGGCGGTGTTCAAGCCAGCGAACGCATCGCGCTTCCTCTGCAGCATCGGCAAGCGCACCAGCGCCTGCACGCCGCTCATCAATGCCCGACCGTTCTCGAGTGCGTACTTGTCATCGAGGGAAACGGTCTCGATCGCTTTGCGGATCGATTCGGGTAGCGGTGCATTCATCGGTCAACACTCCAACGGTGACGGGGTTTTCGATCGACGGCACCACGGCTTGTGACCACGGCGCGCCAGCGCACAGTGTAGGGATTGTGGCGCGATCAGTCCTTTCTATGTTCATCTGCATAGTCCCTGTTCAAGCAATAATATTGCTCGAATGAAGCAGAGGAGGATTGAATGGTGCTCAAAAAGACAAGTTCGGGTAAGCCCGGACTCACGCCGGTCGAGCCATCGGAGGCTCACGGCACCGACCTTGACCGCTACGACATCGCGATACTGCACGAGCTGCAACGCGACGCGCGCCTGAGCAATACCGAGCTTGCCGCACGCATCGGCATCTCGGCCGCGCCGACCTGGCGGCGCGTCAAGTGGCTAGAAGAGCAGGGCTTCATCATCGGCTACCGCGCCGAGATCGACCGCCGCAAGATCGGCTTGGGCGTGCTCGCGTTCGTGCGCATCGACGCGGACCGCAACACCGCCGCGTCGACGCGCGAACTCGAGGACAAGATCCGCCGCATTCCCGAGGTGATCGCCTGCCACTACATCTCGGGCTCGGGCACCTTCGAGCTGCAAGTGATGGCGACCGACCTGGACGCGTTCTCCAAGTTCTCGCTCGAAGTGCTGCTGAACCTGCCGCATGTGAAAGATCTGCACACCAGCTTCTCGCTCGGCGAGGTCAAGGCCGGCGCGGCGCTGCCGCTCACGCATCTGGGCGGCCCGTCTTCAACACTTGCCCGACGGCGCGCTCAACCCACCCTATGATGGAGGCGGCATCCGCCGGTCCACCACCAAAGGAGTGCGAGGTTGTCGAACGAACCGGGCAAGGTTGCGCGCGCTGCGCGCGTGGGGTTGGCCATGGCGGCGGCGCTGACGCTGGCCAGTTGCGGCGGAGGCGGCGGCAGCTCGGGCGCGAGCAGCGCGCCACCTGACCCGAGCAGCGGGCTGGTGGCCTCGAGCAGCGTGGCGCAGCATTGCGCCGCACCGCGCAGCGGCGACATCCAGGGCACGGTCCTCGACGAGAAAAGCTGGGTCCGCTCGTGGGTCGACGAGACCTACCTCTGGTACTCGGACGTGCGCGCCCTGAGCGCCTCGACGCTGAACGCCAACAGCTACGCCAGCGCCGTCAACTATTTCAACGCGCTGAAGACGCCGCTGGTGACCGCCTCGGGCAAGCCGAAGGACCAGTTCCACTTCATCTACGACACGCCGACCTGGGTCGCGCTGTCGCACAGCGGCGTGTCCTACGGCTACGGATTCGAGATCGCGCTGGTGGCCAACACGCCGCCGCGCCAGGCGCTCGTCGCCTACACGAGCCCTGGCACGCCCGCGGTGACGGCCAACATCACGCGCGGCGCGCAGATCCTCGCGGTCGATGGCGTCGATCTGGTCAACGGTGCCGACGTCAACACCTTGAACGCAGGCCTGTTCCCGACCAGGGCCGGCAGCCACACCTTCAGCGTGCTCGACGCGGGTGCCTCGGTGCCGCGCAACGTCACGCTCAATGCGGCGCAGCTCGTCGAGGCCACGGTGCAGAACGTCAAGGCCTTGGCGCCACCGAACCAGAGCGTGGGCTATATGCAGTTCAACGACCACCTCGCGACCTCCGAGGCACAGCTCGTCGATGCAATCAACCAGCTCAAGGCAAGCAACGTCACAGACCTCGTGCTCGACCTGCGTTACAACGGCGGCGGCTACCTCGACGTGGCGAGCGAACTGGCCTACATGATTGCCGGCCCGGGCCCGACGGCCGGCATGGTGTTCGAGCAGCAGACCTTCAACGACAAGAACCCGTTCCAGCTCAGCGCCGCGCAGACCATCACGCCCTTTTGGGCTGTCGCCCAAGGCTTGTCGCTGTCCAGAGGCACATCTCTGCCGACGCTGAACCTGTCCCGCGTCTACGTGCTCGTCGGCGCCGGCACGTGTTCGGCCAGCGAGGCCGTTGTCAACGGCCTGCGAGGCGTGGGCGTGCAGGTCAGCCTCATCGGTGCGATCACCTGCGGCAAGCCTTATGGCTTCTATCCGCAGGACAACTGTGGAACGACCTATTTCTCGATCCAGTTCAAGGGCGTGAACCAGCTCGGCCAGGGCGACTACGCCGATGGCCTCGCGCCGACCTGCGCCGCGAGCGACGACTTCACGCACGCGCTGGGCGACCCCGGCGAAGGCCGCCTGGCCGCCGCGCTGAGCTACCGCACCACTGGCGTGTGCGTCGCGGGAATGGCCACGGCGCAGGCCGCGCGCGCACCAGGTATGGTGCTCGAACCGACGCTGGTGCGCTCGCCGCTGCGCGAGAACCGGATCTACCGGCATCAATGAGAGGCGCGCTCGTCCTGCTGCCCTGTGGCGTGATCGCCGCGACGGGGCTGCCCGCGGCCCGCGCGATGACGACGGCCTGTTCCCCGGCGTGGCCGCTAGCGTCAAGCCGCTGCACCTGCCGGCCGGCGTGCACCGCATCGCCGACGTGGCCTGTGGCCCGGACGCGCGCCAGCGCTTCGACGTCTATCTGCCCGAGGCACCGCTGCCGCCGCACGCGCCCGTGATCGTGATGGTGCACGGCGGCGCGTGGATGATCGGCAACAAGGCGATGCCGCAGGTGATCGAGAACAAGAGCGCGCGCTGGGTCACGCGCGGGGCGGTACTGGTGTCGGTGAACTATCGGCTGGTGCCGCAGGTCGTCCCGATGGACGAGGCCGACGACGTGGCGCACGCGCGTGCAAAGGTGCAGCAACTTGCGCCTTCGTGGGGCGCCGATCCGGAGCGCCTCGTGCTGATGGGCCACTCGGCCGGCGCGCACCTGGTCGCGCTGCTCGGGGCTTCGACGACGCTCGCGCAGCGTGCCGGCGTGAAGCCGTGGCGGGGCAGTGTGGTGCTCGACAGCGCCGCGCTGGACCTGCCCGCGCTGATGCGGTCGCGGCACGCGCGCTTCTACAACCGCGTGTTCGGCAGCGACCCGGCGC
>JANYBE010000636.1 GCA_025360945.1 Rhizobacter sp.
GGGTGCTTCGCTCAGCAACTTTGGACTCGTCGGTGTCGTTCGCGTCGACTTATGAGGCGCAGCAGCTTGTCGAAGTTGTCGCACGTTCGCAGTGAAGTGATCGACATCCGCCTCAATGGTCGGGCGTGGATGGCGCATCCGTGCTGTGCCGTGAAGGAGAGTGATCCAAACCGTGGGAGGCAATTTCCGTCGACTCGACGGCCTCATAGAGGGCGTGTGGGCACCTCGCCGGGTTGGATGCGGCGCATGGGGCATGCATCGCTGGCGACGACGACGGTTTACGTGACGGGTTCGTCTCAGAAAACGGATCGCAAAGTACGCTAGTTCTTTGACGCTCCCAAGCAATCCAGTTGACCGGCGGCTATCGACCCGCTCCGGTCTTTCGTCTGAAGCAGATGGTCGCCGCAAACCGGTCGGTCAATTGGTCGTTGACGCACTCGAACGGCGAGTCGCGCATCCGCGCGCTTGGCGCGCGTCGATGCAGCGCGAGGTTCTACGAAGAATTGTTCGTGGAAACCGGCTCGGGGTGCTTTCGGGCTTGGAGTGGCCCAGCAGCAGTTGCTCCGCCCGCAGGCTCTGCGTTTGAGATACGGTGTCCAAGTCCAGCTCATCGACCCACCGCGCCAAGATGTGGGCGTACCGGCGTGTCCCGGGGTGCGGAGTAGAAGATCGGCCTTACTAGGAGCCAGTCATCGGGACGAATCGATCAGCCCGACCAGCAACCGGTGGCGCGAGCGGCGCGCGGAAACTGCAGCGTCGACCGGCTTTGAGACCACTTCGATGCATTCGCGCAACCACATGTGGGCTGGGTCGGCATCCATTCTTGGATGCCAAAGTTGAACGATCTTCTCGTCTGGCACGGCAACCGGAAGCCCAAAGAGTTTCAGACCGAACGCCGGCGCGAGGCTGCGCGCAAGCGGCTCGGGAACGCAGGCCACGAGCGACGATCGCGAAGCTGCGATCAGCGCTCCGAACGAGCTGGGGACCGCGAGCGCGATGCGCCGCGCGAGGCCTGCGGCGGCGAGTGCTCGGTCGATCGTTTCCGCTCCCGCGCGCCGATGCGTTGTCGCCACGTGCTGATGCGTGGCGAAGCGGTGTGCAGTGAGTTTGCTGTCGAAGAGCGGATGCCCCTTCTTGGCGACGCCAACAATGGGTTGCTCGAAGAGAAGCGAGCTGAGCATCTCGGACGACGTGTCGACAACCGCCCCGACATCAACGTCGATGCGCCCCTCGCGCAAGGCCGTCGGATCCGCATCGCTCTCCGGAAGAAAGCGCAGCGTTGCGGCCGGCATTCGTGCGCGTAGTCCAGCCAGAAGCACGGCGCCATGCACGATGGCAACGCCGTCGGGAGCGCGGATGACGAATTCGCGGCTCGATCGCGTCCAAGCGAGTGCATCTTTCGGCCGCGTCAGATCGTGGGCACACGCCACGAGCTTGCCGACCTGTTCGCGCATCTCGAGTGCGCGCGTCGTCGGCACGAGCTTACGCCCCGCGCGCACCAAGATCGGATCCTCGAACACGACGCGAATCCGCGCCAGGGTGTGGCTCATGGCAGGGGTGCTGAGATTCATCCTGCTTGCTGCGGCGCTGACGCTGCCCGTGTGGAGCAAGGCATCCAGCGCAGTCAGAAGATTGAGATCAAATGATTTCGGCACGTGCATCTATCCACTGCAAAGGTTGCACTGTACAGAACATCGCGACGAACTGAGACTGCGCTCTCCTTGCCCCGACCCGATACGACATGACGCGACTCCCCTTTCCTGTCGGCTACCGAACTTTCCATTCGGAGCCGTCGACCAACTACCAGCTGAACCGTTGGCTACCCGGTGCTGACGAGGCCTCTTTCGTCAAGGCGGCGATGCGGCTGCAATCGCTTCGCGACTGGAAACCGGTGATGCTCGAGCTCGCTGAATCGGCGGCGGCCGAGGGACGCGATCTGCATGCGTCGACATGCTATCGAGCGGCAGAGTTCTTTATGGACGTCGACGATCCAGAGCGCCTCGCTGTCTACGCGGAGTACGAGCGCCTCTTCTGCCAAGCCTTCGGCAATGCGTCCCATCGCTTGCACGACATCGAGTTCGAGGGCGGCAGGCTCGCAGCCGTCCATTTCCCTTCGATCGGAAAATCACGCGGAATGCTCGTGATTCACGGCGGGTTCGATTCCTGCTACGAAGAATTCTGGGTCTGGGGTCCGCATTTCACGGAGCTCGGCTACGAGGTTGTCATCTTCGAGGGCCCGGGGCAAGGCGGCGCCTTGCGCAAGCATGGCCTGAAGCTGCGGCTCGAATGGGAAGTGCCGACAGCAGCCGTGCTCGATCACTTCCGCATCGACACGTGCACGCTGCTGGGTGTTTCACTCGGCGGTCTGCTCGCATTACGCGCGGCGGCATTCGAACCGCGCGTCAGTCGCGTCGCAGCTCTTGATGTCATGTTCGATCGCTACGACTGCTTCGCCCATGCCAATGGCGCAGAACAGGCTCACGCGATCAAGCGCCTACTTGATGCGGGCGCTCGCCAGGCTGTGGAGCAAATGATGGCCGGGGCGATGAAGGCGAGCGAAGCCACGGCGTGGGCCATCCGCCAGGGCCTCTGGACCAGCGGGTGCAAGAACGTCTTCGACTACGTGCAGTGGGTGATGCAGTTCAGGGCCGAGCCGTTCTCTCACCGAGTGACTCAAGACGTGCTGCTCATGGCGGGCAGCAACGACCACCTCGTGCCGAAGCACCAGTTCTTCCAGCAAGGTGCCTCGCTCGCGCGAGCCAAGTCGCTACAGATGCGGATGTTCACTGAGCACGAATCGGGGCAATCGCACTGCCAGGTCGGCAACATCGGGCTCGTGCTGCACCACATCGAACTCTGGTTGGCCGGTCTCGAGCAGCGCGACGCACACCACCGGGGTTGAACCGGTGCTTCGCAGTAGACGGAGTTGTCTCACTGAATGGAGACGTGCGCAGGCTCGATGAACGTCAGTGGGAAACCACGCGAATCGCGCCGGGACCTGGCGCTGCATAGGTTTCATTGGCATTCAGCGGACCATGGCCGTGAGCGCAGCGCAACTCGACATGGATCGGCGAGGTGCAATCCTTGTGGCGGATTTCGATGGGGGCATCGCCAGGGCTCTGTCGCAGTAAGCCCATGTCGCTACGATATGGGCCATGGTACCGGTGCACATTCAGTTCGAAACGTCCGTCCTTCGCAAGGTGCTCAAGCGGCTGCACTTCCCGTTGGAGGTCATGCTGGTTTGCGTGCGCTGG
>JANYBE010000306.1 GCA_025360945.1 Rhizobacter sp.
GGCGACGACGTCGTCGTGCTCAGCATCATCAACGGCCCGACGCTGGTGTTGAACCCCGAGGACGCGCGCGATCTGCTGCGTGCGCAGCAGGGCGGTGCGACGCGCGACGGCCCAGGCTCGGCGCCGGGCGACGACGTGGTCGTTTCAGCGCAGCTCGCGTGGCCCGGCCTCGAGTATGGCGCGACCCGCGGCGCGCCGCGCGGCTGGCTCGGGCAGGCGGTGCTCGGCGCGTTCCACGTCGTCACCGGGTTGTTGAAGGACCCGGCGGTCACGCTGGCGGCCGCGGCGATCACCGATAGGGTTGACGGCAAGGTCGAGCCCGGCGTCTACGGCCTGGATGCGCACGCGCTGCCCGCGTCCCTGAAGGGCAGTGGCCGCCTGCTCGCCAAGGTGCCCGCCGCGAACGACGGCGGCGTGACGCTTGTGTTTGTGCACGGCACTTTCGTCGACACCGTCAGCACCTTCGGCAAGCTGTGGGCGCAGCACCCGCAGACGGTGCGCGACCTGTTCGCACAGTACGCCGGCCGTGTCTACGCGCTCGACCATCCGACGATGGGCGTGAGCCCGATCGCGAACGCGTTGACGCTGGTGCAGGCGCTGCCCGCCGGTGCGCGGCTGCACCTGGTCACGCACTCGCGCGGCGGGCTTGTCGCCGAGGTGCTGGCGCGCGCGTGCAGCGGTGCGGCGTTGAGCGCCGACGAGCTGAAGACCTTCGCCGGCGACGGCTACAACCGGCACCGCACCGACCTACAGGCGCTCTACACGCAGGCGCTCGCGAAGAAGATCAGGATCGAGCGCATCGTGCGCGTCGCCTGCCCGGCGCGCGGCACGCTGCTCGCGTCCAAACGATTCGACGCCTACCTCTCAGTGCTGCAATGGGGTTTGCAGCTCGCGGCAATTCCAGTCGCGCCCGAGCTGGTCGATTTCCTGCACGAAGTCGCGCGCCGGCGCGCCGACCCGGCCGAGTTGCCCGGCATCGAGGCGATGATGCCCGAGAGCCCGGTCGTGGCGTGGCTCAACAGCGGCGACCAACTGATCCCCGGCGAGCTTCGCGTGATCGCCGGCGACATGGAAGGCGACTCGATCGGCTCGTGGGTCAAGACGCTGCTGACAGACGCGTTCTACTGGACCGACAATGACATCGTCGTGCAGACGCGCTCGATGTACGGCGGCGCGCCGCGCGCGGTCACGTCCAGAGGCGGTGGCGCCAGCTTCGTGCTCGACCGCGGCGCGAAGGTCAATCACTTCAGCTACTTCGCGAACGACATCACCGTGAACGCCATCCGCGCGGCGCTGCAGACCGACGTGCCGGCTGGCTTCAACGCGATCGGCCCGCTGAGCTGGGCGGGCCAGGACACGAGCGGCACTCGCGGCGGGCCAGCGGTACCGCAACCCGACATGCCAGCCGTGTTCGTGCTGCCCGGCATCCTCGGCTCCAACCTCGCGGTCGACGGCACGCGCGTCTGGCTCGGCTTTCACTTTCTCAACGGGCTCAAGAAGCTCGCGTGGGATCCGGCCAGCGCCAGCCTCGTTACGCCGGACGGCCCGATCGGTCTGTCCTATGACGCGCTGATCGCCCACCTGAACGACACGCACGAGGCGATCCCGTTTGCCTACGACTGGAGGCGTCCGATCGAAGACGAGGCCCGCCGCCTCGCCGACGCGGTGGACGCCGCGCTGAACGCGCGCGCCAAGAGCGGCGAGCCGGTGCGATTGCTCGCGCACTCGATGGGCGGGCTGGTGGCGCGCACGATGCGGCTCGAGCGACCCAAGACCTGGGCCCGCATGATGGCCGTCGACGGTGCACGGCTGCTGATGCTGGGCACGCCCAACGGTGGTTCGTGGGCGCCGATGCAGACGCTCTCTGGCGACGATACCTTCGGCAACGCGCTGGTGGCCTTCGGCTCGATCTTGGACAACGGCGGCGCGCGCAAGATGATGGCCGGCATGCCCGGCTTCATCCAGCTGCAAGCCGGGTTGCTCGATCCGGTGCAGGGACTGGACCAGGCCACGACCTGGCAGAAGCTCGCCGACGACGACCTGGCCGTGCTGCGCGCGCGCAGCATCTGGCACGACGAGGGCGCGCAGCGCACGATCTACGAATGGGGTGCGCCGCCGCAGGCCGTGCTCGACCAGGCTGTCGCGCTGCGCAGGCGCCTTGATGCGCAGGTGCCGACGCTGGCCGCGGACACCGCGAAGATGCTGCTCGTCGTCGGCCACGCCGACCAGACGCCGATTGGCATCGCGCAAGACAACGACGGCCTTGAGTACCTCGAGGCCGCCGACGGCGACGGCCGCGTGCCCTTGCCGTGCGCGCTGCTGCCCGGCGTGAAGACCTGGAAGGTCTACGCCGAGCACGGCAAGCTGCCCGATGTCGCTACCGCGTTCGACGCCTACGTCCAGCTGCTCGCGACCGGCGAGACCGGGTCGCTCGACGTGCTGACGACCGAAGGCGGCGCCCGTGGCGCACCGGTGGTGGTTACTGTGCAGGCACCAAGTCGAAGCAGGCCTTCGCACGGACTTATCAGCTCGCTGCCGCCGTCTGCGCCGGCCGACACGATAGTCGTGCAACGTAGCGCCGACGCGGATCGCACCGGCACGCGCAGTAAGGCCAGCGCACTGCGCGTCAGCGTGCTCAATGCCGACCTCAAGTTCGTCGGCCAGCCGCTGATGGTCGGCCACTACCGCTCGCTGGTGCTGAGCGGCGCCGAGTGGATCGTCGACGGCTTGGTGGCTCACGCGATGAGCGAGTCGTTGGCCACTGGCCTGTACCCGGACGCCACCGGCACGCAGCAGATCTTCAACAACTTGCGCCCCGATCCGCAGGACGGCACGACGATGGCGCGGCCGCGGGCGGTGATCGTCGTCGGCTTGGGCGAAGAGGGCAAGCTCGGTGCGACCGATCTTGTCTACGCCGTGTGCCAGGCCGTGCTGGCCTACGCGCAGCGCTTCTCAGGCCAGGCCGGCGGCAGCGCGGCCCAGTTCGAACTCGCCACCACGCTGATGGGCAGCGGCGGTACCGGCATCAACGCGGCCAGCGCGGCGCAGCTGATCGCGCAGGGCGCCTACCGGGCGAACGAGAAACTGCAAGCCGCGGGCTGGCCGCAACTCACCAGGCTCACGCTCGTCGAGCTCTACCTTGACCGCGCCAGTGATGCCTGGCGCGCGCTGCAGCTGCAGGCGCAGGCGGCGCCGAACCAGCTCGCGCTGGTGGGCCATGTCGAGATCGGCGAGGGCGCGATCCGGCGCTCGCTGGACGCCAACTACCGCGGCGCCACCTACGACTTCATCAGCGCATTACCCGGCCTGCAGGAGAACGGCGAGCCGACCATTCTCTACACGCTCGACACGCGCCGCGCCCGCACCGAGGTGCGCGCGGTGCGCGCACAGGGCACGCTTTTGCGCGAGTTGGTGCTGAAGGCGTCGAACAACCTAAACGCTGATGCGCAGATCGGCCGCACGCTGTTCAAGCTGCTAGTGCCGGTCGAGATGGAGCCCTTCCTCGGCGGCACCGGTGAGGTGTTGATCGAACTCGAAGGCGGCACTGCAGTGATCCCGTGGGAACTGCTCGATACCGACGCGCCCGCGCAAGGCGGCGCCGACGCGCGGCCGTGGGCCATCCGCGCCAAGCTGCTGCGCAAGCTGCGTACGCGCGACTTCCGCGCGCAGGTGTCGGACGCGAGCGCCGACGACAGCGTGCTCGTGATCGGCACGCCGCTGTGCGATCCACCGTACCCCGCGCTGCCTGGCGCGCGCGCCGAGGCCATCGCGGTGGCCGCGCTGCTCGGCTCGAGCACCGCGGGCACCGCAGCGAACAAGGTGCGCGCGCTTGTGAGCGGGCAGGACGATGCGCGCAGCGTTATCAACGCGCTGTTCGAGCGCGCCTACCGAGTCGTCCACATCGCCGGTCACGGCAAGGAGGGCGAGAACGGCGGCGTCGTGTTGTCAGGGGGCACCTTCCTTGGTGCGGACGAAGTCAAGGCGATGCGCACCGTGCCCGAGCTGGTGTTCCTGAACTGCTGCCACCTCGCCGAGCGCGACGTCAGCACCGCGTTGCAACCCTACGACCGCGCTGCGTTCGCCGCAAACATCGCGCAGGCGCTGATCGAGGTTGGCGTGCGCTGCGTGATCGCCGCTGGCTGGGCCGTCGACGACAAGCCGGCCGAGATCTTCGCGACCAGCTTCTATGCCGCACTGCTGCGCGGCGAGCGCTTCATCAGTGCCGCGGCGACCGCGCGCGAAGCCGCGTGGCGCGCCAATGCGCAGAGCAACACCTGGGCCGCGTACCAGTGCTACGGCGACCCTGGCTGGACCTGGCTACGTGCCGGTGGCGTCGCGCAGCGCCCGGCACCGGTGGCCGAGGGCTACGCTGGTTTGTCGTCACCGGTCGAGCTCGCGCTCTCGCTCGAAACGCTGGCGACGGTCAGCCGCCTCGGCAACGCCGACCCGGCGCGCCAGCTCGACAAACTGCGCTACCTCGAGACGATGTTCGGTGCGGCCTGGGGCGGCATGGGCGCGGTCGCCGAGGCCTTCGGCGTGGCCTTCGCCGCGATGAAGGACACGGCCAACGCGATTAAGTGGTACGGCGTCGCGGTGAACGCGTCCGACGGCAGCGCGTCGTTCAGAGCCGCGGAGCAACTCGGCAATCAGCTCGTGCGGCAAAGCGAGGTGTTCACCGACGACGCCGCGGCACGCGCCAGCATCGAGGCGGGCGTGGCGCAGCTGGGTCGGATCGCCGCGCTGCAGCTCACGGTCGAGCGCGAGAGCCTGCTCGGTGGCGCATACAAGCGGCTCGCGATGGTCGAAAGCCGCGGCGTCGGCGATGCGAACCAAGATGCCTGCCTGAAGGCGCTGAAAAAGATGGCGGCGCACTACGACAGCGCCCAAGCGCTCGCGCGCAAGACGGGTGCGGCGAATCTCTTCTACCCGGCGAAGAACGGCCTCAGCGCCGAGTTGCGGATGGCCTGGCTCGAGGGCCGTGCGCCGCATGGCATCGCTGCGCGGGTGCAAGCCGTGCGCGAATCGCTCGCGAAATCGGCGGCTGCGCGACCGGACTTCTGGAGCGTGGTCGGCGAGACCGAACTGCAGGTGCTGGAAGCGCTCGCGCAACGCCGGCTCGCCGGCATCAGCGCGGCGACGCTGAAGGCGCTGCGCGATCTGAAGACGCGCGTGCCCGCGGTGTGGATGTGGGACTCGGTCTGGAGCGAGGCGCGATTCACGCTCGTGCCCTACGAGGCGACGGCAAGCGAGGCCGAGGCAAAGGCTGCGAAGCAGCTGCTCGAGTGTCTGGCGGAGCTCGCGAAAATCTAGCTACTGCGCGTACCAGAGCACCGCGAAGAAGTGACAGGTGCTGCCGCCGAGCACGAACAGGTGCCACACGAAGTGCGCGAAGCGCACGCGCGAGTCGAACACGAACACGACCGCGCCGGCGGTATACATTACGCCGCCCGCGACCAACAGCGTCAGGCCCGCGCCGGGTACGCGTGCGATCAGTGGCGCGGCGGCGACCACCGCGACCCAGCCCATTGCGACGTATAGGCCGGTCGACCACAGTGGGTGGCGTAGCCGATTGAACATCTTGGCGGTGAAGCCCAGCACCGCCATCGCCCAGACGATGCCGAATAGCGACCAGCCCCAGCCACCGCGCAGCACGCCGAGCACAAACGGCGTGTAGCTGCCGGCGATGAAGAGGTAGATGGCGGCGTGGTCGCAGCGGTTCAGCCAGGTCTTCGCGCGCCCGGCGGGCAGTGCGTGGTACAGCGTCGAGATGCCGTAGAGCAGCATCATCGTGGCTGAGAAGACGCACATCGCGACGATGTTGATCGCGTTTGCCGCCGGGCCCGAGAACGCGAGCAGCAGCGGCAGCGAGGCGACCGCAAGTGCAAAGCCGACGCCGTGGCTGATGCTGTTGGCGAGCTCCTCCCAGCTGGTCTGGTCGCGCTCGAGGCTGGCCATGATCAACGACCCCCAGTCACATCGATCACCGCGCCGGTCGTGTAGCTCGATTCGTCCGACATTAGCCAGAAGATCGCCTGCGCGACCTCGTCGGCGCTGCCGGCGCGCTGCATCGGCACCATCGGGGCCATCTGCTTTGCGCGATCCGGCGTGCCGCCGGAGGCATGGATGTCAGTCTCGATGATGCCGGGGCGCACCGCGTTGACGCGGATGCCCTCGAGCGCAACCTCTTTGGCCAGGCCCAGCGTGAACACGTCTACCGCCCCTTTCGCGGCGGCGTAGTCCACGTACTGCCCGGGCGAGCCGATGCGCGCCGCGGCCGACGACAGGTTGACGATCGTGCCCCCCTCGCCGCCGCGCTTGGTCGACATGCGTTTGACCGCCTCGCGCGCACAGATGAAGCTGCCGAATACGTTGATCGCGAACATGCGCTGCAGTCGCGCCATCGTGGTGCCGTCGACGCGGCCTTGCAGATCGACGACACCGGCGTTGTTGACGAGCGCCCCGAGGCGCGGCAGCTCGCGGTCGATGGTGGCGAACATCGCGAGCACCGCCGCCTCGTCGCTCACGTCGGCCTGTACTGCGAGTGCCGTGCCGCCGGCATCGCGGATGCGCGCGACAATGTCCTGGGCCGCGGCCGCGTCACGCGCGTAGTTCACCGCGATGGCCCAGCCGCGCTGCGCACTCAGCAGTGCGGCTGCGGCGCCGATGCCGCGGCTGCCGCCGGTGACCAGCACGCTGCGTGTCGGCCCGGATGAAACGGTTGATGGGTTCATGTGCACTCCTCAGTCGTCTTCGGCACGCGCGTCGTCTCCGCGGCCGGGCTCGCGGGCCTTCTTGTCGAGCGTCGCCTTCAGCGGCCCGAGGTCATCGGTGAAGGCGTCGGTTGTGATCGGCTTGGCCAGCCGCAACGCGGGCGGGAACAGGTGATTCATGTAGAGCTCGGTGCCGAAGCGGTCGGTGCGCTGCACGTTGAACCACAGGGTCAGGCCGATGCCGATGAGCGCGCAGGTGAGCGCTGTCCATTTGAGCATCCGGTGCCGTGCCGGCTCGACCGCAAGCAGGTGGAAAAATAGTGTGCCCGCGGCCACCGCGATCTCGCCGACGAAATCGAAATCGGTCGCCCATGGCCAGGAGAACGCGAATGCGAGCAGTGGCGGCACGATGCTCAGCGTCATCAGCGCGACCGCGGCGAACAGGAACACGCGCAGGTGCCAGCCGAAATGCGCCTGGTGCGTGAAGATCTTCGACAGCATTGCCCACACGCCACACCAAAGTGCTGCGCCGACGATCGCGCTGAGCACGGTGCTGCCGGCGGCCCGGGTGAAGTTGTCGGGGTCGTTGACCAGATAGCTGTTGAACAGCACGCCCACGAGCAGCACCAGTGCGCTCAACACGATCGGCACCGCCCGGCGCCTCATCGAGCTCGCCGGTGCGATCACGAGCTCGGGCGCGAGCGTGTGGCCGGGCAGCCGCACGCGCAGCCGCGTGCGGCCAGCCCTGAGCTCGACCGCGTCTCCGCTCGCGGGCAGCGGCGCAATGTCGCCGCTGCGAAGGAGCCGGGCTCCGAAATGCACGCCGTTGCGTGTGTCGGCCACCGTGAGCGCGAGGCCCGACTCGCTCGCATCGATGCCCAGGTGGTGCGCGGCCACGTGCGGGTCGCACAGCACCACGTCGTTGTCGAGCGCGCGACCGACGCGCAGCGGCCAGCGCGCAACGGTGATCGATTGCCGAACCTGGCCGTCGCGGTCGAGGATTTCGATCAGCGCCCGAGCGCTGGTCCGCTCCAGGCCGGGCGCGGCCTCCTCGTCATCCGAGCAGAGCACATCCATCAGCGCGCCCATCCGTAGGCTTCCAAGTAGTGCTTCGCGAGCTTCTGCGCGTTCGCGAAGCTCAGGCCCTGCGCGTCAAAGCGGCCCTGCACGCCGGCCTGGGTTTGGTCGAGCGTGGCAACCAGCACCGACACGTCGTAGAGCTCGGGCAGCTTCTTGTAGGCACGCAGGCACACGACCGCGCGCAGCGGCAGCCCGCCGCGGTCGACGAAGTCCTCGTGGCATTGGGGCTTGGTCTGATGCTCGCTGCGCAGGCGTGAGAAGTCTTCGTTGCGAAACGCCGCCGAGTGGCGCGCGGCGAAGCGCAGCGTGCCGAGCTTGGAGCCGTCATAGCTCTCGTGGCGCACGCTGATCGCGCCGGTGGTGTAGTCGCCGACGAAGATGCGCGTGTCCATCACGCAGTTCGAGCGCTCGACGTCGAGCCCGCCGGAGCGTGACGGGTCGCTGCTGCCCCAGCAGCGCATGAACTCGTCGCTGGGTACCGGCACGCGGTAGCGTGGATGGGTGGCCGGCTTCCAGCCCTGCTGGATGAAGCGCTCGGTGAGCGTGGCCTGGTGCTGCAGCAGCTGCGTGGTGACGATCGGGTAGGCCGGGGTCTTGATCGGCGCGGCGTCGCGGCCGCGGGTGAGCAACGCGGCGGCGAAGCTCGCTGGCACGAGAAAGCTAACCTGCTCGCCATCGACGCGGCGCGCGACGTTGATCCCGATCACGTTACCCTGGTTGTCAAGCGCCGGGCCGCCGCTCATGCCGCCGCTCAACGCGCCGCCGAAGAAGATCTGCGGGTAGAAGCTGCGCTTGACGAGCCCGTTGTAGGTGCCCTCAGTGACGGCGAAGCCGACGTCGAGCGGGTTGCCCAGCGAGTAGATGCGCTCGCCCTGCGACAGCGGCTGCGCGTCGTTGCGGAACGCCAGCGCGTCGAAGACGCGCCCCGTCGAACCGCCCTCGGGGCTGCGCCCGCCCGCGTCGCCCGCCTTCAGCAGCGCCAGATCGTGCAATACGTCGAGCTGAAGGATCTGCAGCGGCGCCTCGCGGCCGTCGGCGGTGACATAGACGAGGTCGTGGCGCTCGGGCTTGAGCGCGGCCTCGGCGACGACATGGAAATTGGTGATGATGTGGCCTTCGCGTGAGACGAAGAAACCTGAGCCGACCGAGGTTTGGCTCGCGCGGCCCTTCAGCACGGTGCGGATCTGCACCAGCTGCGAGCGCGCCTGCTCGTAGACCTTGCGCGCCGACAGCGACAGCGCAACCGGCGCCGACGCGGCGGGTTCGGTCGCCTGCGGCGCGGTGATGGTGGTCTGTCCCGATGCGCCGAACGTAATGCCCAAGGACAATGCGATCAACAGCGTGGCCCGTCGGCGGAGCGAATTCATTGAATTTCATTCTACGGGTTGCGCCCTCAACCCACGAACCACGGAGCCCATGACCATGCAGCGTCGCAGTTTTGTGCTGGCCAGCACCGCGCTGATGGCCGCGCCCGCCATCCTCAGCGCTCAAACCCTCGAGCAAGCCAAGCTCACTATCGCGGTCGGCGGCAAGAATCTGCTGTACTACTTGCCGCTGACCATTGCTGAGAGCCTGGGCTACTTCAAGACTGAAGGCTTGGAGGTGACGATCGCCGATTTCGCCGGCGGCTCGCGCGCCTTGCAGGCGATGATCGGCGGCAGCGCCGACGTGGTCTCGGGCGCGTTCGAGCACACCATCAACATGCAGATCAAGGGCCAGCGGCTGCGCGCGTTCGCGGCGCAAGGTCGCGCGCCGCAGATCGTGCTCGGCGTGAACCCGAGGACCATGCCCAACTTCAAGAGCGTTGCCGAGTTGAAGGGCAAGAAGATCGGTGTCACGGCGCCAGGCTCGAGCACCAACGTGCTCGCGAACTTCGTGCTCGGCAAGGCGGGGCTGAAGCCGACCGATGTGTCCATCATCGGCGTAGGTGCGGGCAGCGGCGCAGTCGCGGCGATGCGCTCGGGCCAGATCGACGCGATCAGCAACCTCGACCCGGTGATCACGCTGCTGGTGCGCTCCGGCGACCTGAAGATCGTCTCCG
>JANYBE010000320.1 GCA_025360945.1 Rhizobacter sp.
ACGCCGGCGTTGTAGCCATACGGGGTGCCGGTGCGGATGTCGGTGAAATCGCTGTACTTGTAGCGCACGTATTCGTAGCCACCGTTGAGCTTGACCTCGTAGCGCCCCGGCACCTTACGTACGGTATACGCTACCTTGGCGCCCAGGCCGACGCTGTCGAAGGTGCTGAGCTGGCGGTTGCGCGAGACAT
This sequence comes from Rhizobacter sp., assembly GCA_025360945.1. GTDB lineage: Bacteria > Pseudomonadota > Gammaproteobacteria > Burkholderiales > Burkholderiaceae_C > LMDS01. The sequence goes on from JANYBE010000320.1 coordinate 191, forward strand.
AGGTCGTCTCGCTCTGCGCGTCGTCGCTGTAGAACAGCGCGTGGCCCTGGCGGTAGTAGCGCAGCGAGGTGTCGGCCAGCCACTGGTCGCCGAAGTAGCGGCTGTAGCCGAGCTCGGCGGTGTGCGCCTTGATCGCCCAGGTGTCCCAGAAATAGCGGTACTGGAGGTGGATCGCATCGTGCGAGCCGAGGTCGCCGTTGACGCGGAAGTTAAGCGCACGCGACGAGCGGGTGCGCGGATTGCGCTCGGGAACCGCGGCACCGAAGACACGCGCGATGCGGTACGGGCTGCCAAGATAGCCATCGTCCGAGATCGCCTCGAAGTTCGCGCTCGCGATCCAGCGCGGCGTGAGGATCTGCGAGACGCCGACGCGGTATTGCCAATGCGTCGCGATGTCGGAGAACTCCGGCGCATTGTGCTTGCCAACCTGGTCGGAGCCGCGCGTGAAGCCAAGGCTCACGGTCGTCATGCCGCCGAAGGTCTCCTGCGAGATGTCCAGGCTGTAGCGGTTCGCCGTGTAGTCCGGCTCCTTGCTGTTGTTGACACCGAAGGTGATCTGGGAATCGCGATAGACGTAGTCGGCACCGAACGAGTATTCATTGCGGCGCTCGCGGTACGGGCTCGCGGTGGTGACGACGTCGATCGACGCGTTGCTGACCGAGTCGACGTAGTACGACGCCGACAGCGAGACGCGGTCGGCAATGCTCTTGCGCACCAGCAGCGCCGGCCCGTTGGCCGTGACACCGCCGCCGTTGTACGAGTGGAACATCGCCTCGGCGCTGTCGGCGGGCAGGTCGAGCGCGCGTGCGCCACCCACAGCCAGCAAGCTGCCCAGCAAGGCCGAGAGGCGGCGCAGCAGATCAGTTACAGCCACAGCCACCTCCTTGCACACCGGTGGCGCCGCGCGCGCCTTCGCGCACGTCGCGCACATGGTCGCGGTGGCGCTCGGGCAGCGAATCGCGCGAGAACGCCATGATCGGATCGGCCAGGCGCTCGCGCTCGTAGGGCTTGACCCAGGGCTGGATCGCGCATCCGCTGAGCAGCGCGGACGCCAGCAGCGCCGCGGCAACCAGACGCGTGCTCATTTCAGCAACTCCCGCACCTGCTTCTCGTAGGTGTCCTCATAGCCGTTCAGGTAGCCGCGGTGCACATAGCGCACCTTGCCGTCGCGGTCGATCAGCACCGTGGAGGGCATTGTCGCCAGGTCGTACAGGCGGCTGACCTTCTTGTCGGTGTCCCAAAGCACCGGGAACTTCACGCCCAGCTTGGCGGCCACGTCGGCGGCGTTGCGGGTGTCGTCGTCGACGTTGACACTCATCAGAACGAAGCCCGAGGGGCCGTACTTTTGGTACAGGCGGTTCAGGTGCGGCATCTCCTGCCGGCACGGGCCGCACCAGGTGGCCCAGAAGTTGATCATCACGACGCGCCCGCGCTGCTCCTGCAGGCGCATGTTCGGGCCCTCCATCGCGCGCAGCGTGAAGTCGGGGGCAAGCGTCGTCGGCGCGACAACCGGCAGCGCGGCGTTGGTGCCCAGCGCGAGCGCCGTGCACAGCGCCCAGCGCGTGCCGCGCGAGAGACGGTGGTGGAGAGTCGTGTTCATCGCATCGGCTCCGTCAGAAGTAGACCGCCAGGCCACCGGTCAGCTCGAGGTTCTGCGTACTCTGGCGCTTGCCGAGCAGATCGACCGAGTAGATGTGGTCGCGCATATCGAGTTGCAGCGCGACCGCGTCGATCAGGAACACGCGGAAGCCGAAGCCGACGTTGTAGGTAGGCCGGCGCTGCTGGTCGAACTTTGTGCTGCCGACGCCGCCGATGAGGTACAGCTGCGAGGGCTTGGCGCGCTTGGCGCCGATGAACACCTCACCGGGCAGCACGTTGTAGCCGATCGAGACGTTGTAGTAGCTCAGCTTCTCTTTCTCGGCGGGGAACACCCCACCCGGTAGGATCTGGCGGAACGCCGCGTCGCTGACTTTGGTCTGCGCGTACACACCCTCGACGAAGAAGTCTTCGGTGATGTGGTAGCCCAGGCGCACGCCGCCAACGGCGCTGGTGCCGAAGTTCTGCGTCGCGTAGGTGCCGACGAAGGCGCCGATCTCGAAGTCGTTCGAGGGAAATTTCGGCACGTTGATGTCGCGCCGGTCGACCTCGGGGACGACGACCTGGTCGCTCGTAGACGGCGGCGCGTCGGCGGCGAACGCCGTGACGCAGGACCCGACGAGGGCAGTTGCCAGAAGGAATCGGTGCATTGTTTTTTTGTTCATGAGGCTTCTCAGAAGAAGAATGAAATTCCGACCGTGAACGCGCGGTACTCGGCGCTGTGGGTGTCGGCAACGAACGCGGTGTACAGCGAGTAGTCCGCGCGCACGACGAAGCGGTCGCTCAGGTGATAGCGCACGCCCACCACGCCGTTGGCCAGCTTGGCGTCGGTTGTCTGCGCGCCGATCAGGCTCAGGTTCGGGAAGTTCTTGAACTTGCCGAAGCCGACGCCGGCGAACGGCGAGAAGCGCCGGTCCGACCACGGCTCGGCCAGCAGGTTGACGTGCCAGAAATCGGTGCCCGAGAACACGCCCTGCACCTGCCCCAGCGTGCCCTCGACGCTGAGCGTCTCCGACAGGCGGTAGCTGCCCCACAGCTTGAGCATCGGCTCCGACTTGAAGTGGCCCCAGGCAACGCCGAGCTGCACGCGTC
>JANYBE010000348.1 GCA_025360945.1 Rhizobacter sp.
CACGCGACGGGGTGGCCCGAGTAGGTGTAGCCGTGGTTGAACTCGCCGCCTCGCTCGATCAGCACCTTGGCCACGCGCTCGCCGACCATCACGCCCCCGAGCGGGATGTAGCCCGAGGTCACGCCCTTCGCGAAGGTCATCAGATCGGGCCTGAAGTCGAAGCGCTCGCAGCCGAACCAGTGGCCCGTACGGCCGAAGCCGCAGATAACTTCGTCGGAGGCGAGCAACACGCCGTATTTGTCGCAGATGCGCTGGATCTCGGGCCAATAGGTCTCGGGCGGCACGATCACACCGCCAGCGCCTTGCACCGGCTCGCCGATGAAGGCGGCCACCTTGTCGGCACCGACCTCGAGGATCTTCGCCTCCAGCCAGCCTGCCGCCTTCAGCCCGAACTCGTCACGGCTCAGGCCCCGACCGAATTCGAACCAGAACGGCTGCTCGATGTGGGTGATGCCGGGGATCGGCAACCCGCCCTGCGCATGCATGCCGCTCATTCCGCCGAGCGATGCGCCCGCCATCGTCGAACCGTGGTACGCGTTTTTGCGGCTGATGATGACAGTGCGTTCGGGTTGACCGAGCACGTCCCAGTAGCGCCGCACCATGCGCACAATTGTGTCGTTGCCTTCAGAGCCCGAGCCCGAGAAGAACACGTGTTTGAACTGCGGCGGCGTCACCTTGGACAGCAGCTCGGCCAGCTCGATCGCCGGCGGTGTCGCGGTCTGGAAGAAGCTGTTGTAGAACGGCAGCTCGCCCATCTGCTTCGTGGCCGCGTCGATCAGTTCGCGCCGGCCGTAGCCGACGTTGACGCACCACAGGCCGGACATCGCGTCGAGGATCTTGTGGCCGTCGCTGTCCCACAGGTAGATGTTGTCCGCTCTCGTGATGATGCGCGAGCCCTTGCCGGCAAGCGCCTTGAAGTCGGTGAACGGATGCAGGTAGTGGGCCGCGTCTGCGGCCTGCCATTCCTTCGTGCTGCGTCGCTGCGCTATGGCCGGCGCCTGGATGGCGATGTTGTCTTGCATGGGGTGCTCCGGAAGTGGCGGCGGTTCAGACGTGCAGCAGCAGGTGTTCGCGTTCCCATGGCGAGATCACCTTCATGAACTCGTCGTGCTCTATCTCCTTTACCTCGGAGTACACGGTAATGAACTCCTTGCCGAGCACGTCGTGCAGGTCCTTCTCGTCGGCGAGCCAGCCGATCGCCTCACTCAACGAGCGCGGCAGCCCGAACGCGGACAGGTACGCGTCGCCCTTGCACTCGGGCGCCGGCTCGATCTTGTTTTTCATCCCGAGGTAGCCGCAGGCCAGCGTCGCGGCCAGCGCGACGTACGGGTTCGCGTCGGAGCCGATCACGCGGTTCTCCACACGTCGTGCCGCCGCGCTGGCGACCGGCGAACGAATGCCGACGGTCCGGTTGTCGGTCCCCCACTCGATGTTGATCGGCGCCGCCTTGCCACGCACTAGCCGGCGGTACGAATTGACGTAGGGCGCGTAGAGCGCCATCGCCGCAGGCGTGTACTTCTGCAGCCCGCCGATGTACCAGTAGAACTCCTTGCTCGGCGAGCCGTCTTCGTTGCTGAAGATATTCTTGCCGGTCAGCTTGTTGACGATGCTTTGGTGAACGTGCATTGCACTGCCCGGTTCGCCGGCGATCGGTTTGGCCATGAAGGTGGCGAACATGTCGTGGCGCATCGCCGCCTCGCGCAGGGTGCGCTTGAAGAAGAACACCTCGTCGGCGAGGCCAAGCGGATGGGCGTGGAAGAAGTTGATCTCCATTTGACCCGCGCCGACTTCGTGGATCAGCGTGTCCACGTTCAGCTCCATCTTCTCGCAGTAGTCGTAGACGTCCTCGAAGAGCGGATCGAATTCGTTCACCGCGTCGATGGAGTAGCCTTGGCGCGAGGTCTCGGCGCGGCCGCTGCGACCCACCGGTGGCTTCAGTGGTACGTCGGGGTCGGTGTTTCGCGCCACGAGGTAGAACTCGACCTCGGGGGCCACGACGGGCTCCCAGCCCTCGGCGGCGTACAGGTCGCAGACCCGCCGCAACACCGAACGCGGCGCAAACGGGATCAGCTTGCCGTCGCGGTCGTAGCAATCGTGAATCACCTGCGCGGTCGGGTCGGAGGCCCACGGCACGATGCGAACGGTCGACGGGTCGGGTTGCAGATGCATGTCCCGATCGGTCGGATGAATCACGTCGTAGTACGGGCCGTCCTCGGGGAACTCGCCCGTCACGCCGATCGCGACGGTGGCCTCGGGCAGGCGCATGCCGCGGTCTTCGGTGAACTTCTCGCGTGGCAGGATCTTGCCGCGGGCGACGCCGGTGAGGTCGGGCACGAGGCATTCGATCTCGGTCACGCGGCGTTCGTCGAACCAGGCCTCGAGGTCGGCGAACGTGAAATTGCTTTTGTCTTGCATGGGACACCTGGGTCATGGGGCGCGGTCGCGTCAGGCTGACGGAGCGGCGCCTGGAATCGAGAGAGCTTGTGTTGCGGGAGGCGCCCGCAAGATGCGCACCTATCGATCTGGATCAGGTGGCTCAGGCTCTTGATACGGCACGCGGTGCCGGTCGCGGTAAGCCTCGCACGCGGCACCGAACGCCTTGAACAGACGCACCGAGACGGTGTTGCTTGCCGCCTGCCATTCGGGATGCCATTGCACGCACAGGTTGAAGCCGCGCGCCTCGCCGACCGAGAAGGCCTCGACCAAGCCATCGGGCGCAAGCGCTTCGACGCGCAGGCCGGCGGCGAGCCGGTTCACACCCTGGCCATGCACCGAATTGACCTGAACGACGTGTTCATCGAGTACGGTGGCGAGTATGCCGCCAGCTTGCACGATGACCTCGTGCGCGAGGCCGTACTGCACGTCGACCAAGACGTCCATCGCTGCGCGGTGGTCGTGCCGGCCGGGCACCTCCTGCACCGCCTGGTGCAGCGTGCCGCCCAGCGCGACGTTCGCCTCCTGAAAGCCGCGGCAGATGCCGAACAGCGGCATGCCGCGCGCGAGCACGCGCGGAATCAGCGGCAGCGTCCAGGCATCACGGCAGGTGTCCAGCGGCAGTTCGGGATCGTGCACCGCTTCATCGAAGTGGCTGGGGTGCACGTTCGATGCCGAGCCGGTCAGCAGCACGCCATGCGCCACGTCCAGCAGCGCATCGAGCTCGTCGAGTTCGGCGGTCGGCACGATCACAGGTTGACAACCGGCGAGGCGCACCGCATCGATGTATTTCTTGCCGGCGACGTGAAACGCGTGCTGCCCCAGCATGCGATTGCATGCGGGCACGAGGACGACCGGTTTGCTCTGTGGCATCGTCACAGCATATCCCTCAGCCGGTAGTACGCCATCCCCATGACGAGCGCCGGCGTGCGCAGCAAACGCCCCCCCGGGAAGGGTCGATGACGGATGCGTGCGAAGGTGTCGAAACGTTCGGCATCGCCGGCGATCGCCTCGGCCACCAGTCGACCGGCGAGGCCGGTTAGCGCCAGGCCGTGGCCGGAGAAGCCTTGCAGATAGTAGACGTTGGCGTGCTCGCCGGGCAGCCGACCGAAGTCTGGCGCGCGGTTCATCGAGATGTCGACGAAGCCGCCCCACGAGTACTCGATCTTGGTGTCCGCGAGCTGCGGGAAGGTTGTCGCCATGCGTCGCTGCATGCTCGCCGCGAGGTTGGTCGGCGTCGCGGTGCTGTAGCTGACACGGCCACCGTACAGCATGCGATGATCGGCCGTCGGGCGGAAATAATCGAGCACGAAGTTGGTGTCGCACACCGCTGCGCCCGAGGGCACCAACGAGCGCGCGCGCTCAGGCGCGAGCGGCTCGCTGGCCACGATGTAGGTGCCGACTGGCATGATGCGGCGCTCCAGCATCGGCGCCACGCCATGCAGATAGACGTTGCCGGCGAGAAGCACGTGCGATGCACGCACCGAACCGCGCGCTGTGCGCAGCCTGACCGTGTTGCCCGGCTCCATTGCCAGCACTGCCGAGCCTTCGAGGATCTGCACGCCGAGCGAGGCTGCCGCGCGTGCCAGCCCAAGGCTGTACTTGAGCGGATGCAGGTGCCCGCCGAGCGGGTCGTGCACGCCGCTGTGAAAGCGCTCGCTGGCAATCCATTGCCGCATCTCGGCCGGCGCGATCCATTGCGTCTCGTAGCCGTAGACGCGCTGCATATGCGCTTGCCAGACTTGCAAGTCCTTCGCCTTGCGTGCGTTGACGGCCAGGTTGAGGTAGCCGCTGCGCCAATCGCAATCGATGTCAAAGCCCTCGCGGCGTTCACCGATCAGGCGCAATGCCTCCATCGTCATGTCCCATACGGCGCGCGAGGCAATGTCGCCGAGCTGCTGCTCGATCACCGACTGATCGCAGGCCAAGCCGGCGATCACCTGACCGCCATTGCGCCCGGACGCGCCCCAGCCGACCTGTTGTGCCTCCAGCACGACAACGCTGTAGCCACGCTGCGCCATCTCGATCGCGGCGGACAGGCCCGCGAGGCCCCCACCAACCACCGCCACGTCGCACTCCAGCGCCGACTCCAACGCAGAATACTCCGCGCCGCGCAGTGCAGTGGCCGCGTAGTAGGAGTGCTTCGTCAGTTGCTGGTCGGCGCTGAACAGGGTCATAAACGGTGTGCGCTAGGCAAGCCTTTTCGGAGGTGAACGGGAGTCGGCGCGGGAACGGAGCTCAGGCGTTCTTCTTCAGCACGTCGGCAATCGTGCTCACGATCTGGTCGATGTGCCCGCTCTCGACGATCAGCGGCGGCGACAGCGCGATCGTGTCGCCGGTGGTGCGGATCAGCACGCCGCGCTCCCAGCACTCGAGGAAGGTGTCGAACGCGCGCTTGCCCGGGTTGCCGGGAATCGGATCGAGCTCGATGCCGCCGACCAAGCCGATGTTGCGCACGTCGATCACATGCGGCACGCCCTTGAGCGAGTGCAGCGCGTTCTCGAACACCGGGGCCATGGTTGCGCCGCGCGTCAGCAGACCTTCTTCTGCGTAAGTGTTCAGAGTGCCGAGCGCAGCGGCGCAGGCCAGCGGATGCGCCGAGTAGGTGTAGCCGTGCAGAAACTCGATCAGGTGCTCCGGACCTGTCATGAACGCGTCGTGAATGTGCTGCTTGGCGAACACCGCGCCCATTGGCACGCAGCCGTTGGTGATGCCCTTGGCGACCGTCATCAGATCGGGCGTGACGCCGAAATGCGTCGCGGCGAACGGCGAGCCGAGGCGACCGAAACCGGTGATGACTTCGTCGAAGATCAGCAAGATGCCGTGCTTGTCGCAGATCGAGCGCAGACGTTGCAGATAGCCCTCGGGCGGCAACAGCACGCCGGTCGAGCCGGCGACCGGCTCGACGATCACCGCGGCGATGGTCGAGGCGTCATGCAGTGCGACCAGGCGCTCGAGATCTTCGGCCAGCTCAGCGCCATGCTCGGGCACCCCGCGCGAGAACGCGTTGCGCGCCAGGTCGTGCGTGTGGCGGATGTGATCGACGCCGGGCAGCAGCGGCCCGAAGGTCTTGCGGTTGCCTACGATGCCGCCGACCGAGATGCCGCCGAAGTTGACACCGTGGTAGCCGCGCTCGCGGCCGATCAGCCGGGTGCGGGCGCCGTCGCCACGGGCGCGGTGATAGCCGATCGCGATCTTTAGCGCGGTCTCGACGGCCTCGGAGCCGGAGTTCGTATAGAAAACGCGGTTCAGGCCCGCGGGCGTGAGCTCGATCAGCCGTTCGGCCAACTCGAACGCCTTCGGGTGGCCCATGTTGAACGGCGGCGCGAAGTCCATTTCGGCCGCCTGTTCTGCGATGGCGTTGACGATGTTCGGCCGCCCGTGGCCGGCGTTCACGCACCACAGACCAGCAATGCCGTCGAGGATCTGGCGGCCTTCGGGCGTCCAGTAATGCATGCCCGACGACTTGGCCAGCATGCGCGGTGCCTGCTTGAACTGGCGGTTCGCGGTGAACGGCATCCAATAGGCGTCCATCGCCTGCTTGGACGCAGGTGTTGCGGCGGTCGTTGCGGAGGCGAGAGTGGCGGGGTCGTCTTTGTGCATGGCTAAGCTCCGGGGTGACCATTCACCCGCAGCGCAAGTGTGCGAGATCGAATGGCCAGAGTCTAGGGAAGGTCAGGCGCAATGTGGCAGCGCCTTGGCGGCGGGTTCACCCTTGCTGCTGCAATATCATGCGGAGAACATTGATCAAGAAGGCATTAAATGCGAAGTTCGAGCGCAGAAGTGAAACTGGATGCGATCGATCGCGTCATTCTGGCCGAATTGCAGCAGGAGGGGCGTTTGTCGAACCTTGAACTCGCCCAGCGCGTGCATCTCTCGCCCTCGGCCTGCCTGCGGCGCGTCAACGCACTCGAGGACAACGGCGTGATCGCACAATACGTGGCGATGATCAACCCGCGCGCTGTCGGCAAGCACGGCGTGAGCTTCACGATCATCAACCTCGAGACCATGAACACCCCGCAACTGGAGGCCTTCGAGCAGGCGGTGCGGGATCAACCCGAGGTGCTCGACTGCTTCTACGTCGCAGGGTCGAACGACTACCTGATCCGCTTCACCTACCGCGATGCCGAGGATCTGGAGCGCATTCACTCGGAGGTGCTGATGCGACTGCCGAACGTGGCACGTACCAACTCGCTGCTGGTGCTGCGCACCGTCAAAAAGACGACGGCGTTGCCTCTCTAGAAATTCGCCCGCACAGGTAGGTCCAGACGAAGGCTGCGGCGGCCTGGCTGGTCAGCTCTGCATGGTCGTAAGGCGGCGCGACCTCGACGCAGTCCATGCCGACAAAAGGCAGGGCAGCGAGCTCTTCGAGAAGGCTCAGCACCTGGTTGCTCGTCATGCCACCGGGCTCGGGCGTGCCGGTGCCTGGCGCGAAGGCCGGGTCGAGACAGTCGATGTCAAGGCTCAGGTAGACGGGCGGGTTAGCGTGCGCGGCGAGCCGCGTGCGGATCGCGCCGAGCACGCCGGCGAGTTGCCTCGGGCTCTCCAGGCCGCGCAAATCACGCGCTGTGAAGATCTGGCCGCCCTGATCGCTGACGTACTCGCGCGCCGCGCGCATGCCGGCCGAGCGGATGCCGAGTTGCGTGATGCACTCGTTGATGACCAGCCCTTCGCGCATCGCTTCGTACACCCAGGTGCCGTGGCCACTTGGCTCGCCGAAGTGATCCGTCCAGGTGTCGCAATGGGCGTCGAAATGAATCAGCGCCAGCGGCCGGCCGAGCCACGCGCGGTAGCACCGCAGCAGCGCCAGTGTGATCGAGTGGTCACCGCCGAGCCAGCACATATGGTGCGCGCTGATCAGCTCGGCCACGAGCGGGTGCATCGCGGCGCGCATGCCTTCGAGGCTCGTGTTCGGCAGCGCCAAGTCGCCGGCATCGCCCAGTGCGCCTAGCGGCGACACGTCGAACAGCGGATGCGTCGCATCGCACAGCATATGGCTCGCCGCGCGGATCGCGCGCGGGCCGAAGCGTGCGCCGGGCCGGTTCGTCACCGCGCCATCCCACGCGACACCGGCAACGACGAATGGCGTGGCGAGCGAGGGCGCCGGGGCCCTCAGGAATGTGCTCTGAGAGAGGAACGCAAATGAGGTCATTTGGCGGCAGATGATACGGGCCGATGCGGCACCGGCCTCGACGAGCTTGTGTGCTGCCCGTGGCGACTGCCCCGTTTCACGGGCGACAGCGCGAGTTTCACATTGCAAAATCATCGCATGCTGCGCTGCCGCAATTTCTTTCATGAACTGAGAATCAAGCACCGCATTGTGGAAAATAGTACTTAACCTGTTGATTTCATTCAAAGACAATTTTAGTCTTATATAAGATACAAGTCTTTTCAACGGCGTTCGCAATCGTTATTCTTGAGCCCAGTCACCTCGTTTCTCTTCATCGCACTGGAGCTCTCCATGACCACACTGACCCGCGACCAACAGATTGCCGCCCTCAAGAGAGACTGGGCAGAGAACCCGCGCTGGAAGGGCATCAAGCGCAGCTACAGCGCTGCCGACGTGGTGCGCCTGCGCGGCTCGATCCAACCCGAGCACACGCTGGCTCGCCGTGGTGCCGAGAAGCTGTGGAACCTAGTCAATACTGAGCCCTTCGTCAACACGCTGGGTGCGCTGACCGGCAACCAGGCGATGCAGCAGGTCAAGGCCGGCCTGAAGGCAATCTACCTATCGGGCTGGCAGGTCGCAGGTGACGCCAACTCGGCCGGCGAGATGTACCCGGACCAGTCGCTGTATCCGGCCAATTCCGTGCCTATGGTCGTCAAGCGCATCAACAACACCTTCACGCGCGCCGACCAAATCCAGTGGTCCGAAGGCAAGAACGACATCGACTTCTTTGCGCCGATCGTGGCGGATGCCGAAGCCGGCTTCGGCGGCGTGCTGAATGCGTTCGAGTTGATGAAGTCGATGATCGAAGCGGGCGCGGCGGGCGTGCACTTCGAGGACCAACTCGCCTCGGTGAAGAAGTGCGGCCACATGGGTGGCAAGGTGCTGGTGCCGACGCGCGAAGCGAATGCCAAGCTGATCGCCGCCCGCCTCGCGGCGGACGTGATGGGCGTGCCCACGCTCGTGATCGCGCGCACCGACGCCGAAGCGGCCGACCTGGTGACCAGCGATGTCGATGACAACGACAAGGGCTTCCTGACCGGCGAGCGCACGGTCGAGGGCTTCTACCGCACCAGCCCGGGCCTCGAGCAGGCGATCTCGCGCGGCCTCGCGTACTCGGAGTACGCCGACATGGTGTGGTGCGAAACCGGCAAGCCGGACCTGGCCTTCGCGAAGAAGTTCGCCGACGCGATCCACGCCAAGTTCCCGGGCAAGCTG
>JANYBE010000380.1 GCA_025360945.1 Rhizobacter sp.
CTGAACAAGTGCCAGGCCGCGCTCAATGAAGCCAAGCCGGTGCGCTCGATTGCCTTCAGCAAGGAGGAGTGGGTGCTGGTCAGACCGCTGTGCCTGATCACCGCAAAGCCGGCGATGTTCGTCGGCAACGTCGACGAGAGCGGCTTCGAGAACAACCCCTACCTCGACAAGTTGCGCGCCTTCGCCGCGGGCCACAAGGCGCCGGTGGTGGCGATCTGTGCAAAGACCGAGGCCGAGCTCTCGGAGATGGCCGACGAGGACAGGTTGATGTTCCTGCAGGAAATGGGGCAGACCGAACCGGGCCTGAACCGGCTGATCCGCGCCGCGTTCACGCTGCTGGGATTGCAGACCTACTTCACCGCGGGCGTCAAGGAAGTGCGGGCGTGGACGATCCATGTCGGCGACACCGCGCCGCAGGCGGCCGGCGTGATCCACACCGATTTCGAGCGCGGCTTCATCCGCGCGCAGACCATCGCGTTCGACGACTTCATCGCCTACAAGGGCGAGCAGGGTGCAAAAGACGCCGGCAAGATGCGCGCCGAAGGCAAAGAGTACGTGGTCAAAGACGGCGACGTACTCAACTTCCTGTTCAACGTGTAGCGATAAGCTCGGCGCTTGGCCACGTCCGCGACCTCCGACCATTCGATGCACTGGGCCGCTGCATTCGCGTTGACCGCGGTCTGTTATGCGCTGGCGGGCGTGTCGGCTCTGGGACTGGCGATCCCGCCGGGCTATGCCTCACCACTCTATCCGGCCACAGGCGTGGCAATTGCCAGCGTGCTGGTGTTCGGCCGGCGCATGTTGCCGGCGATCGCGTTGGGTGCACTGTGCGCCAATCTGGCGCTGCCCTTGCAGCACCGCGCGTTCACGGTCTCGATGCTGACAATGGCGCTGGTGATGGCGCTGGCTGCCTCGCTGCAGGCCTTCGTCGGTACCGAGCTGGTGAAGCGCTACGTCAAGCAGCCGCTGTTGCTGTCCGAGCCGCGCGACATCCTGGCGTTCATGATCGTCGGGATGGTCATGTGTCTGGTGTCCACCAGTATTGCCAATACGGCCATGTGGTTGGCCGGCACGCTCAGCGCCGCCGAACTACCGTTCAGCCTGACCACGTGGTGGGTCGGCGACCTGCTCGGCGTGCTGATCGGCGCGCCCATCGTGCTCACGCTGATCGGCCGCCCGCGCATCGCCTGGGCACCGCGGCGTCGCAGCGTGGGAATCACGCTCACGCTGGTGACTGTGCTGCTCGCGTTCGGCATACGCCAGATCGTGCACTGGGACAGCGAACGCACGCAAGGCGCCTTCGTCCACGACGCGACCAGCGCCGCGCAGGCACTTGGTGCGCAGTTGCGCGAGCCCATGACTGCGCTGGAAGCCTTGCACAGCGTGTTCATCGCCTCCGAAGATGTGTCGCCCGCAGAAATGCGCCTGGCCACTCGTTCCTGGCTCGCCTCCGGTGGCCTGCAGGCGATCGGCTGGAGCGAACGCGTGCGGCGCGATCAGGTGCCGGCGCTTGAAGCTCGGGTGCGTACCGAAGGCCATGCGGGCTACGCCGTGTTCGACCGCGAGGACGGCGCGGCGCAGGCACAGGCCGACGACGAGGTCGTGGCGGTCCACTATGTCGAGCCGCTCGCCGGTAACGCCGCCGTTCTCGGGCTCAATCAGTTGTCGGTCCCGGCGGCGCGTGCGGCCCTGCAGGCCGCGCGCCGCAGCGGCCTGCCGACCGCGACCGCGGGCTTTCGCCTGACGCAGCAGGCCGCCGATGAACAACAAGTCGGTGTGGTGCTCTACCAGGCGCTGTACCAACCGCTCGACCCACCCGAGGGGCAACGCGCAGGCGCGCTGCAAAGCGTCGTGTGGGTGACACTGCGAATGGACGAGCAGCTCAAGGCGCTCGCCACGCACGTTCCCGCGTATCTGCAGCTGTGCCTTGTGGACGTCACGCCAGGCACGCCCCCGATGCGGCTGGCCGGCGCACTCGGCTGCGAGCTGAGCAAATCAAGTTCCCCGCTGCAACTGACGCGGTCGCTCACCTACGGCGGTCGGCAGTGGGAGGCGCGCTTTTGGACACCGCGCGGCGCGCCGCCGACCACGAGCGGCGCCGATGTCTGGCTGTTCGCGCTCGTCGGCCTGCTCTCGACCGCGATGCTGGGCGGCTTCTTGCTCACTGTGACCGGCCGCACCCACCGCATCGAGACCGCGGTTCGCGAGCGCACCGCAGCGCTGCAAAGCGAGGTGCACGAACGCGGCATGGCCGAGGCCGCGCTGCGCGAGAGCGAACAACGCTTTCGCAACATCCTCAACAACGTGCCGATCGGCGTGATCTACACCGACCTGCGCGGCAAGGTCAAACAGGCCAACCCGCGCTTTTGCGAGCTCACCGGCTACAGCGAGGAGGAGCTGCTGGCGATGAGCCTGGAGGAGTGCACGCACCCCAACGACATGGACCAGGACGCCGAGCTGATGGGCCAACTGGTGCGCGGCGACCTGCCCATGTTCCGACGCCACAAGCGCTACCTCGCGAAGAACGGTGCGACCGTATGGGTGCAGGCCACCGTCTCGCTGCTGCGCTATGCCGACGGCAAGCCGCGCAGCATCGTTGGTGTGGTCGAGGACATCACCGAGCACCTGAAGCTCGAAGAGGCCGAGCGCGCGCGCGAAGCGGCCGAGGCCTCCAACCGCGCGAAGAGCGAGTTCCTCTCGCGCATGAGCCACGAACTGCGCACGCCGCTGAACGCAATGCTCGGCTTCGCGCAGCTGCTCGAGCTCGACCCGCGTCAACCCCTGAGTGCCGAGCAGCAGCCGTGGGTGAGCCAGATCCAGCACGCCGGCTGGCATCTGCTGGAGATGATCAACGACGTGCTCGACCTCTCGCGCATCGAATCGGGCAACGTGCGCCTGCAGACCGAGACGCTGGATCTCGTCGAGCTGCTCGACGCCACCCTTGGCATGGTCGAAGGCGAGGCACGCCAGCGCGACATCCGGATCTCGCAGGACCTCGCTCCCGGCACCGCGACCGTGCTCGGCGACTCGACGCGCGTTAAGCAGATCCTCACCAACTTGCTGAGCAACGCGGTCAAGTACAACACTGAAGGCGGGCGCATCCACATCAGCAGCCAATCAGCCGGCACTGACATGATCGCGATCGCCGTCACCGACACGGGTCTGGGCCTGACACCGGAGCAACTCGGCGAGCTGTTCCAGCCCTTCAACCGGCTCGGTCGCGAGCGCTCGGTGCAGCAAGGCACCGGCATCGGGCTGGTGATCAGCCAGCGCCTGGCCGAGCTGATGGGTGGCACGCTGCGTGCCAGCAGTGTGGCCGGCCAGGGCTCGTCGTTCGTCCTGACGCTGCCCTGCTCGCCCGACCCCGACACCGTGCGCTCCGACCTCGACGCGCTCGCACCGCTGGTGGCCGACTACCACCGCCGCATCGTTCATTACGTCGAAGACAACGAGACCAATGTCGAGGTGATGCGCGGCATCCTCGCACAGCGGCCGCAGGTCGAGCTGCAGGTTTCGATGACGGGGCTCGACGGCCTCGCCGCGATCCGCGCGCGCCGGCCCGACCTGATCCTGCTCGACATGCACCTGCCCGACATCAGCGGCATGGAGTTGCTGCGCCATTTGAAGAGCGACCCAAACACCGGCAGCATCCCGATCGTGATCGTCTCGGCCGATGCGCTGGCGCAGCAGATCGAGGCCGCGTTCGAGGCTGGCTGCTCGCACTACCTCACCAAGCCGGTGAGCGTGACCGAGCTGTTGAACGTGCTAGACGACCAGCTAGAGCAGTTGGAGACGCGCTTCGGCTAGTAGGCGGTGGCGTCCAGGCCAGCGTTGCCCTGCATGCCGACAAGCATCGGCTGGTTCAGCCGGGGCGGCTTGATCGTCCTCTGATCGCGCAGCCAGGTCTCGACCACGTCCCAGATCGGCTCGCCCTTCACGTCCTCGTTGACCGAGGCCCAGCCCGCGACACGGTAGGTCTTGTCGGCTTCGATGGCCTTGCCGCCCAGGCGCATGGCGGAGATGCGCGCGCCGGCGCCGGCCAGCGGCGAGCAGGTGTATTCGAGCCCGCCGACGCGTACCATGTCGCCGCCCTGCTGGTAGTACGGGTCGGGGTTGAAGAGGTTGTCGGCGACATCCTCGAGAATCGACTTGATCGTCGCGCCGCTCATCTCGGTCACGGTCGCCGCCGGGTAGGTGATCGCGAGCTGGTCCATCATCAGCTCGCGCGTGATCGCCTGGCCCGGCAGCAGCGTCGTGCCCCAGCGGAAGCCGGGCGAGAACGCGATTTCCGCACCCAAGACGCGCATCATCGCGTCGATGATCAGTTGGTCCCAGGGGCCGTTGAAATTGCCGCGGCGGT
>JANYBE010000391.1 GCA_025360945.1 Rhizobacter sp.
CACATCAAGGGGCAGAAGGCCCACAGCATCGTTACCCAGGGCCTGAAGATCCTCGAGAACCTCGACCATCGCGGAGCGGTCGGGGCCGACAAGCTGATGGGCGATGGCGCCGGCATCCTGATCCAGATCCCCGACGAGTACTACCGCGCCGAGATGGCTGCGCAGGGTGTGGTACTTCCGCCACCGGGCGAATACGGGGTCGGCATGATCTTCCTGCCAAAGGAGCAGGCCTCGCGCGTCGCCTGCATTCAGGAGATGGAGCGCGCCGTCAAGGTCGAGGGCCAGGTGCTGCTGGGCTGGCGCGATGTGCCGGTCGACGCCCAGATGCCGATGTCGCCAACCGTGCGCTCGAAGGAGCCGGTGATCAAGCAGATCTTCGTTGGCCGCGGCCCCGACGTGATCGTGCCTGACGCGCTCGAGCGCAAGCTCTATGTGATCCGCAAGACCGCGTCAGCGGCGATCCAGGCATTAAAGCTGACCCACAGCCGCGAGTACTACGTACCCAGCATGAGCTGCCGCACGATCATCTACAAGGGGCTGCTGCTCGCCGACCAGGTCGGCATGTATTACAAGGATCTGCAGGACACCCGCGTGGTCTCGGCACTGGCGCTGGTGCACCAGCGCTTCTCGACCAACACTTTCCCCGAGTGGCCGCTCGCGCACCCGTACCGGATGGTCGCGCACAACGGCGAGATCAACACCGTCAAGGGCAACTTCAACTGGATGCGCGCCCGCGAGGGTGTAATGAAGTCGCCGGTGCTCGGCGACGACTTGCAAAAGCTCTACCCGATCAGCTTCGAGCACCAGTCGGACACCGCGACCTTCGACAATGCACTCGAACTGTTGGTCATGAGCGGCTACTCGCTCGCGCATGCCGCCATGATGATGATCCCCGAAGCGTGGGAGCAGCACGCGACGATGGACGAACGCCGCCGCGCGTTTTACGAATACCACGCGGCGATGATGGAGCCGTGGGACGGCCCGGCCGCGATGGTCTTCACTGACGGCCGCCAGATCGGCGCGACGCTGGACCGCAACGGGCTGCGCCCGACGCGCTACATCGTCACCGACGACGATCTGGTCGTCGGCGCGTCCGAGTCCGGCGTGCTGCCGATCCCCGAGAACAAGATCATCAAGAAGTGGCGGCTACAACCGGGCAAGATGCTGCTGATCGACCTGGAGCAGGGCCGCATCATCGAGGACGAGGAACTGAAAAATCAGTTTGCCTCAGCCAAGCCGTATCGCCAGTGGATCGAGAGCGTGCGCGTCAAGCTCGAGGACGTGCCGGCGGGCCATGTATCGCCCACCACGCATCGCGAATCGCTGCTCGATCGTCAGCAGGCCTTCGGATACTCCCAGGAAGATCTCAAGTTCTTGCTCAGCCCGATGGCGCAGGCCGGCGAAGAAGGCATCGGCTCGATGGGCAACGACTCGCCGCTTGCGGTGCTGTCGGACAAGAACAAGCCGTTGTACAACTACTTCAAGCAGCTCTTCGCGCAGGTCACGAACCCGCCGATCGACCCGATTCGCGAGGCCATCGTGATGTCGCTGGTCTCGTTTATCGGCCCGAAGCCGAATCTGCTCGACATCAACGCTGTGAACCCACCGATGCGACTCGAAGTGCCGCAGCCGATCCTCGATTTCGCGGACATGGCCCGGCTGCGCGAGATCGAGAAGCACACCGGTGCGAAGTTCAAGAGCTACGAGCTGAACATCACGTATCCACTCGTCTGGGGCGACGAAGGCGTCGAGGCCAAGCTCGCGTCGCTGTGCGCTGAAAGCGTGGACGCGATCAAGAGCGGCCACAACATCCTGATCATCAGCGACCGCCAGATGGACCGCGATTTCGTCGCGATCCCCGCGGTGCTCGCGCTGTCGGCGATCCACCAGCATCTGGTGCGCGAAGGGCGGCGCACGACCGCTGGCCTGGTCGTCGAGACTGGCTCGGCGCGCGAGGTGCACCACTTCGGTGTGCTCGCGGGCTACGGCGCGGAGGCCGTGCACCCGTACCTGGCGATGGAGACGCTGGCCGACATCCACAAGGAACTCGGCGGCGACCTGTCGGCCGAGAAAGCGCTCCACAACTACGTCAAGGCGGTCGGCAAGGGGCTGTCCAAGATCATGTCCAAGATGGGCGTGTCGACCTATATGTCGTACTGCGGCGCGCAATTGTTCGAGGCGATCGGGCTCGACAAGGACCTGGTGCAGAAATACTTTCGTGGCACCGCCAGCCAGGTGGGCGGCATCGACGTCTTCGACGTTGCAGAGGAAGCGATCCGAATGCACCGTGCGGCCTTCGGCGACGATCCCGTGCTCGAGAACATGCTCGACGCGGGCGGCGAATACGCCTGGCGTGTGCGCGGTGAAGAACACATGTGGACGCCCGACGCGATCGCCAAGCTACAGCACGCGTCGCGTGCTAACAAGTTCGAGACCTACAAGGAATACGCCCAGATCATCAACGACCAGTCGCACCGCCACATGACGCTGCGCGGCCTGTTCGAGTTCAAGGTCGATCCTGCTAAGGCGATCGCGATCGACGAGGTCGAGCCGGCCAGCGAGATCGTCAAGCGCTTCGCCACCGGTGCGATGTCGCTCGGATCGATCAGCACCGAGGCGCACGCCAACCTGGCGGTCGCGATGAACCGCATCGGCGGTAAGTCCAATACCGGCGAGGGTGGCGAAGACCCGGCTCGTTATCGCAATGAACTGAAAGGCATCCCGATCAGGCAGGGAACCAAGTTCAGCGACGTGATCGGCCCGGGCAACATCCAGGTCGATTTCGAGCTCAACGAGGGCGACTCACTGCGCTCGAAGATCAAGCAGGTCGCCTCAGGCCGTTTTGGCGTCACGACCGAATACTTGTCCTCGGCCGACCAGTTGCAGATCAAGATGGCGCAGGGCGCCAAGCCCGGAGAAGGCGGCCAGCTACCCGGCGGCAAGGTCACCGACTACATCGGCATGCTGCGCTACTCGGTGCCTGGCGTCGGCTTGATCTCGCCGCCGCCACACCATGACATCTATTCGATCGAAGACCTTGCGCAGCTGATCCACGACCTGAAGAACGCGAACTCGCGCGCCAGCATCAGCGTCAAGCTGGTCAGCGAAGTGGGCGTCGGCACGATTGCAACCGGGGTCGCCAAGGCCAAGGCTGACCACGTCGTGATCGCCGGGCACGACGGGGGCACCGGCGCGTCGCCGTGGAGCTCGATCAAGCACGCCGGCACGCCGTGGGAGCTCGGTTTGGCCGAGACGCAGCAAACGCTGGTGCTGAACCGCCTGCGCTCACGTATTCGCGTGCAGGCCGACGGCCAGATGAAGACCGGCCGGGACGTCGTCGTCGGCGCGCTGCTCGGTGCCGACGAGTTCGGCTTCGCGACGGCGCCGCTGGTCGCAGAGGGCTGCATCATGATGAGGAAGTGCCACCTCAACACCTGCCCGGTCGGCGTGGCCACGCAGGATCCTGTGCTGCGCGCCAAGTTCCAGGGCCGCCCGGAGCACGTCGTCAACTTCTTCTTCTTCGTGGCCGAAGAGGCGCGCGAGATCATGGCGAAGCTCGGCATCGCCAGGTTCGAGGACCTGATCGGTCGCGCGGACCTGATCGATGCGAAGAAGGGCATTGCGCACTGGAAGGCGCGTGGCCTCGACTTCAG
>JANYBE010000399.1 GCA_025360945.1 Rhizobacter sp.
TATCCACCGACGAGGTCTACGGCTCGCTGAGCAAGACCGACGCGCCGTTCACCGAGGCCCATGTCTACGAACCCAACAGCCCGTACTCGGCCAGCAAGGCGGCCAGCGACCACCTGGTACGCGCCTGGCATCACACGTATGGCCTGCCGGTTGTGACGACCAATTGCTCTAACAACTACGGGCCTTACCACTTTCCCGAGAAGTTGATCCCGTTGATGATCGTCAACGCATTGGCCGGCAAGCCGCTGCCGGTCTATGGCGACGGGCAGCAGGTTCGTGACTGGCTCTACGTGAAGGACCACTGTTCGGCGATCCGCGAAGTGCTGGCCCGCGGCACACCCGGCGAGACCTACAACGTCGGCGGCTGGAACGAGAAGCCCAACATCGAGATCGTTCACACTATCTGCGCGCTACTCGACGAGATGCAGCCCGACCCTGCCGGCAGCTATAGCCGCTTCATCACCTACGTGACTGACCGCCCGGGTCACGACCGCCGCTACGCCATCGATGCCGGCAAGCTCGAGCGCGAACTGGGCTGGAAACCGGCCGAGACTTTCGATACCGGCATACGCAAGACGGTGCGCTGGTACCTAGCCAACCGCGAATGGGTCGCGCACGTGCAGAGCGGCGCCTACCGCGACTGGGTCGCCACCAACTACAGTGATCGGGCTGCCTGATGAAGATCCTGCTGCTGGGCAAGAACGGCCAGGTCGGCTGGGAACTGCAGCGTGCATTGGCATCGCTCGGTGAACTCGTGGCACTCGACTTCGACAGCCCCGGCCCGCTAGGTGCGGACTTCTCGAAGCCCGAATCGCTGGCCGCCACGGTGCGCGCTGTCGCACCGCAGATCATCGTCAATGCCGCTGCGCACACGGCGGTCGACAAGTGCGAAAGCGAGCCCGATGTCGCGCGAGCATTGAACGCGGCTTCGCCTGGTGTGCTCGCTCGCGAGGCCAAGGTTCTCGGCGCAATGCTGCTCCACTACAGCACTGATTACGTGTTCGACGGCAGCGGCAGCACACCCTGGGTCGAAGACTCGGCAACCGGGCCGCTGAGCGCCTACGGCGCGACCAAGCTCGAAGGCGAGCAATTGATCCGCGCCAGCGGCTGCCAGCACCTGATCCTGCGCACGAGCTGGGTCTACGCCGCACGCGGCGGCAATTTCGCTAAGACGATGCTCAAGCTCGCGAAGGAACGCGAGCGCCTGACCGTGATCGACGACCAGATCGGCTCCCCCACCGGTGCCGACCTGCTGGCCGATCTCAGCGCTCACATGTTGCGCAGTGCGTTGCAGCGCCCGGAGCTGGGCGGCACCTACCACGCCGTCGCCGGCGGTGAAACAAGCTGGCACGGCTATGCGCGGCACGTGATCGAATTCGCCCGCGCGGCGGGACAGCCGATCCGGGTCGCGCCGGACGCCATCGAAGCCGTGCCGACGAGCGCGTTCCCGACCCCGGCACGCCGGCCCGCCAATTCGCGCATGAACACGCGCAAGCTGCGCGAAACGTTCGGCCTGGTGCTGCCGATCTGGCAAACAGGTGTCGAGCGCATGCTGACCGAAGTCATTGCCTGAACGGAGTCCGATTCCCATGAACACCAGCAAGCGCAAAGGCATCATCCTTGCCGGCGGCTCCGGCACCCGCCTGCATCCGGCCACGCTGGCGATGAGCAAACAGCTGCTGCCGGTGTACGACAAGCCGATGGTGTACTACCCGTTGTCCACGCTGATGCTGGCCGGCATCCGCGAGATCCTGCTGATCAGCACGCCGCAGGACACGCCGCGCTTCCAGGCCCTGTTGGGCGATGGCAGCCAATGGGGTCTGAACATCGGCTACTGCGTTCAGCCCAGCCCCGACGGTCTGGCTCAGGCTTTCATCCTGGGCCGAAGCTTCGTGGCCGGCCAGCCTAGTGCGCTGGTGCTGGGTGACAACATCTTCTATGGTCACGCCTTGCAAGGCCTGCTTGAAACCGCGGCCGGACGCAGTAGCGGCGCCTCGGTCTTCGGGTATCACGTCACCGATCCCGAGCGCTACGGCGTGGTCTCGTTCGATGCGAACCGGCGCGCACTGAGCATCGAAGAAAAGCCCGTGTCGCCACAGAGCAATTACGCGGTCACCGGGCTGTACTTCTACGACGAGCAGGTCTGCGACATCTCGGCGGCGATCAAACCGTCGGCCCGCGGCGAACTCGAGATCACCGACGTGAACGCGCAGTACCTACGGCAAGACCAGCTCAGCGTCGAGATCATGGGCCGCGGCTTCGCCTGGCTGGATACCGGCACCCACGATAGTCTGCTCGAAGCCGGTCAGTTCATCGCCACACTGGAAAAGCGCCAGGGCCTGAAGGTCGCTTGCCCCGAAGAGATCGCCTACCGTTTCGGCTGGATCACTGGCGAACAACTCGATGCGTTGGCGCAGCC
>JANYBE010000415.1 GCA_025360945.1 Rhizobacter sp.
GCGTGCTGCCGTTCGAGCCCGTGTGCGAGAAGAAATTGTTCGCCACCATGTCCCGCGACTGGCCTTCGGCCGATTGCGAGCGCAATCCAGACGGCGGACTGCGGCAGCGGGGGCGGTCAATTTGCGGCTCTTCATCGGGCCGCAGGCCACCCAAGCCGCAGCTCGGCAGGGGTGAAGAGTCGTAAGAGTCGCTCGCGCAGCGGCAAGTGCCGTGAACTGCACCACGCCAACCCGTTGCAGCTTCAGTTCCAGCGTGGCGCACCGATAGCATCATGTCGTGTCGGGCCTTGCGCCACGGCATGGCTGACTTCGCAGGACGGCATGACTCCACGCATTTGCATCGACACCGCTCGCCCTCGCGTGCGCGCCCTGGCGCTTGCGCTGGCCTGTGTCGCGCCGTCGGTGCTGCACGCAGCGGCGCTGAACATCAGCGTCACCGACGCAGCAGGCAAGCCGCTCGTCGATGCCGTAGCGCTGCTCGAATCCGCGACCGGCAAGTCCCCGGTGAAGCCGATGGCCGACGCCGAAATCTCGCAAGCCAAGCGCCAGTTCCAGCCACGCGTAACCGTGATCACGACCGGCACCAAGGTGACGTTCCCCAACTTCGACACCGTGCGCCACCACGTCTACTCGTTCTCGCCGATCAAGACCTTCGAGCTCAAGCTCTACGCTGGCGTACCCAACGTGCCGGTCGTGTTCGACAAGCCCGGCGTGGCCGTACTCGGCTGCAACATCCACGACACGATGGCGGCCTGGGTCGTCGTCGCCGACACGCCTTGGTTCGCACGCAGCGCCGCGAACGGCCACGCCCGCATCGAGGCGGTGCCGCCCGGCAACTACCGGCTGCGGCTGTGGCATCCGGGCCTGCCGCTGAACACCGAGCCTGCACCGGTCGCGATCACCGTCACCGGCGCCGACATCGAACACCGCGCCCAGCTCGCGGTGAGTACGGAGCCATGATGCTGCGCGCACCGCTGATGCCCGCGTGGTTTCGGCGCTCGATCGGCGCTCGCATCGTCGCGTTCAGTCTGGCCCTGCTGTTCTTGATCCAGATCGCGAGCTTTTCCGCAATCCGCGCCAGCCTGGGACATCACGCGCGCAGCGTGCTGCCCGAACAGCTGATGGTCGGCGAACGCGTGCTGCTCAGCCTGCTCGACCAGAACGCGCAAAAGCTCAGCGAAGGCGCACGCCTGCTCGCGGCCGACTATGGGTTCCGCGACGCGGTTCAAACGGGGGACGCCGAGACCATCGCCTCGGTGCTATCCAACCACGGCGCGCGCATTGGCGCGACCGAGGCCGCGCTGCTGGACACCGATTTCACGCTGCGCGCCGCCAGCGGCAGGGACACGCGCGAACTCGCTGCGCTGGCCGCGCGGCTGGCGACCAGGGCCGCGCGCAGCGGCGCAGCGAGCCAGATCGCGCTGCTCGGGGGCACCCCGCACCAGGTCGTGCTGGTGCCGATGAAGGCACCGGTCGTGGTCGGCTGGGTGCTGATGGGGATTCCGCTCGATGCTCGTCTGACGACCGAGATGCGCCAGTTGTCCGCACTCAACGTGACGCTGCTGGCCCGCGCCTCACCCGACACCGCGTGGGCGCCCGTGCTGACCAGCCTGCCGGCCGAGCAGGCCGAGGGTCTGGCGCACGAAACCTGGCCGGCGCAGGCCGATGCCGCCACGGCGCTGCACAGCGTGACGCTGGCGCAGGAAGAATTCGGTGTCCACGCCAAGTGGCTCACTCCCGCCGCGGGCGTTCGCGATGCGGCCGTGCTGGCACTCGTGTCGCTGTCGATCGACGAGGCTGTGCGCCCGCCGCGCGACCTGCAAATCGCGCTGGCCGCGATCACACTGCTCGGCCTGATCGCCTTCCTGATCGGTGCACTTGTCGCGGCGCGTCGGGTGACAACGCCGCTGCGCGCGCTGTCGATCGCGGCCGATCGGCTCGGCGCCGGCGACTACAGCGCGCCGGTGCGCGGCCTGGACCGCGCCGATGAATTGGGTCACCTCGCTCGCGCCTTCGACCAGATGCGCACCAGCGTCGGCGAGAAGCAGGAGCAGATTCTGCAACTCGCGTACTGGGACAGCCTCACCGGCCTGCCCAATCGCGTGCAGTTCCGCGACGCGGTGCGCGATGCGATCGCGCACGCCCAGGCCGGCGGCGACGGCGCGACCATCGCCGTGATCATGCTTGACCTGGACCGCTTCAAGCATGTCAACGACGTGCTCGGCTACCGCGTCGGCGACCTGCTGCTCGGCCGCGTCGGCGAGCGTCTAAGCCAGCAGATGGTGCGCGGCGGCGACCTTGTCGCGCGCCTCGGCGGCGACGAGTTCGCGGTGCTGCTGCGTGGGGGCGATGCGGCGCTGGCCGAGGCGGTGGCCGCGCGCATCGGTGCGGCGTTCGATGCGCCGCTCAAGCTCGAGGAACACACGGTGGACATGGGCGCGGGCATCGGCATCGCCTGCTGGCCCCAGCACGCGACCGACGCCGACGTGCTGCTGAGTCGCGCCGAGGTCGCGATGTA
>JANYBE010000427.1 GCA_025360945.1 Rhizobacter sp.
ATCCACACGCTGGGCGACCTGTTCGTACCGTTCTCGATGGAGCAGGTCTACAGCAAGCGCGTCACCGCCAAGGGCAACAGCGCCTACCTGGTGCAGCGCGCGATCCGTGGCATCAGCCACTGCGACTTCACGGTCGCCGAACAGGTGACCGCGTTCGACGACATGGTCAAGTGGGAAGGCGGCGGCGCCAAGCCGCCGGGCGACGACGTCGTTACCGCGGCGACTCTCGCGGCACCGACCTACGGCTGTACGTTCACGAAGAACACGCCGGGGCCGGACGACGCTGCCAGCACGCTGGGGCTGCGGCAGATCATTGCCGCCACTACGCCGGCGTGCCCGTGACGCCACGCCGTCTGCGCTGATCTCTCAGGGGCCTTCGGGCCCCTATTCTTTGGCCGCTCAGATGTCGAAGAACACCGTTTCGGCTTCGCCTTGCAGGCGGATGTCGAAGCGGTAGACGATGGTGCCGCCCTTTTCGGTGCGCTGCGCGACCAGCGTGGCGCGGCGCTCTTCCCACTCGATGATGTTGAGCACCGCATCCTTCTGGTTCGCCTGGGCCTCGTCGCTGAAATACAGCCGCGTGTTCAGCCCCACGTTGATGCCGCGCGCGACAACCCAGACGTTGATGTGTGGCGCCATGAAGCGCCCGTTGCGGCCGGTGACGACGCCGGGCTTGACCGTGTCGAAGGTGTAGACGCCGGTCTCGAAATCGGTGCAGCTGCGGCCCCAGCCGCGGAAGTTCTCGTCGACAGACTTGCCCGGCTGTTGATCGGCTGGGTGCGAGTACTTACCCTCGGCATTGGCCTGCCAGATCTCGATCAGCACGTCCTTGAGCACCGTGCCGATGCCGTCAAACACGCGGCCTTCGATGCGGATGCGCTCGCCGTGGGTTTTCGCGTTGGTCAGCACGCTGCCGAAGTTGTTCTCGAAGATGTCGAAGCCGGCCTGCTGCGGCGCCAGGCCGATGTGGACGTAGGGGCCGGCAGTTTGCGATGCGGTCTCGCGCATCAGCGGCTTCATCTGCTGCTGGCTCACGGCTTCGCTCCCTGCAGGGCGTTCTCGAACAGCGTGGCGCGCTGGCCGCGCAGCACGATGTCGAAGCGGTAGGCGCGGCTGTCGAGCTGCACGAAGGCGCTGCGGTCCTGCAGCGCGATCAGGCCGCGGATCTGCTCCTCGCTCGGCACGATGCCGAGGATCGGGCAGTCCTTGATCAGCGGATCGCCCTCGAAGTACATCTGCGTGATCAGTCGTTGCACCCAGCCGTTGCCGCTGATCGCGTAGTGGATGTGCGCGGGCCGCCAGTCGTTGACACGGTTGCGCCACGGATATGGGCCGGGGCGGATCGTGCGGTAGGCGTAGTAACCGTTCGCGTCGGTGAGCATGCGGCCGCAGCCACCGAAGTTCGGGTCGAGCGCACCGATGTACTGGTCCTTCTTGTGACGGTAGCGACCGCTGGCATTGCACTGCCAGACCTCGACAAGCGCATTCTTCACCGGCCGGCCGAGCTGGTCGTGCACAAAACCGTGCACGACGATGCGCTCGCCGATCGGCAGGCCGTCTTTGGCAGCATTCATGATCAGGTCGTTGTCGAGCGCGCCGAGCTCGTCGGCGCGGAACACCGGCGCCGTCACCTCGGAGAGCGACTGCTGCAACGAGATCGGCGCAAGCCGCGGGCTGCGCAGCACACTCGTCTTGTAGGTCGGCGTGAGAGCGCTCGGGTGCGACCGGGTGTCGCGCATCAGGTATTCGGCGTCGGCTGCGGGCGGTCGTCCCATCGGTGTCTCCAGTGCTGTCATGGGCATCACTCTAGGCGCGTGAGGCCCCACGGGCAATTGATTTGTCGTCGCGCGTTTCATCACCGCACGTTATCGAATATGGCCCTTGCGCTGTCGCCTCAGCGTTGCCGCATGGGCGCGCACCGCACTGACAAAGGTCTGTACCGTGGCGCCTATGGCCGGCTCGGTGCGCAGCATCAGGCCGACCGGTTCTTCGGGGGTCAGCTCCGGGCTCAACTGCAGCATCGTGCCGGCATCGAGGTCGGCCTGCACCGCACCTCGCGGCGTGAACCACAGGTTATCGGCCTGGAGCACGAGCGCACGCGCCAGCGCAGTGTCCATGGTCTCGACCAGACCGGCCTGCGCGCTGATGCCGTGGCGGCGCAGAAAGCCATCGGCAACCTGGCGGATCAGCGTGCCGGCCGGCGGCAGCACCAGCGGGTGTGCGCCGATCGCGGCGAGCGCAGGGGGCGCCGAGCGGGCCGAACGCGGTGCCAGCGCGTGACCGTGTCGCAGCACGATCAGCATCGGCTCGGCGTACAGCGGCTCGAAGCTGAGCGACGCCATCAGCTCGGGGTCGGCCAGCCGACCGATCACCGCATCGAGCTTGCGACCGCGCAGCTGCTCGATCAGCGTGGTGTTGCGCCCGGTGCCGACGCGCACGGGGACCTGCGGCCAGCGCGCGGCGAAGACCTTCAGCACGCCGGGCAGAAATGCCGCCGCGACGGTCGGCAGCACGCCGACCCGCAGCGGCGCGGCGTCGGCCTCGCGCAGCACACTGTCCACCGCCGAGCCGAGCGCGTTGACGCTGTCGCTGGCGTGGCGCATGAAGGTCTCGCCTTCGATCGTGAGCGTCGCGCCGTGCCGGCCGCGCACGAATAAGGGCTTGGCGAGCAGCTCCTCGAGCTCGTTTAGCGTCTTGGTGACGGCGGGCTGCGTGATCGCCAGCGCCTGCGCGGCGCGCCGCAGGTTGCCGAACTGGGCGACCGCCAGAAAGCATTGCAGATGGCGCAGGCGGATGCGCCCCAGCGCTCTGTCTCGGGTGCGGGCAGGATCAGGCATGCGCGATCTTAGCCAGCGCTTGGCGCGCGCCGGACGGGCTTGTTTCCCAACCGCAAAGGCGGCATTTCCCTACGCCTGGCGCGCGCCGATGAGCGCGAAGATGGCACTTCGATCATTCACTGGAGA